>CAYGZI010000315.1:0-7069 GCA_964354245.1 uncultured Planctomycetaceae bacterium | reverse complement strand
CGGTGGAGAGCGGGGTGTCGATGCGCGGGCGCGTGCAGGGGTGGGGCGGCGCGCGGAAGAGCGTGGTGCGGTCGGTCAGGGCGGGCTGGGGTTTCCCGTCCACGGCGGCGGCCTGGGCGTCGATCACCCGGCCCAAGAGCTCCGGGCCGACCCGCAGCCAGCGGTTGGTCCGCGCCAGGCGGACCCGGTTGCCGTGGCGCACGCCGGCCAGCTCGCTGAGCGGATAGAGCAGGGTCAGCTCGTCGCGGAAGCCGATCACCTCGGCCTCCAGGGGCAGGCCCGCCTGACGGTCGATCTGGGCCAAAGCGCCGATGGGAGCGGGGAATCCCGCGGCCGAGACGGTCATGCCGACCGTGCGGGCCATCGTGCCCCAAAGGGCCGTGGGCATCAGGGCATCGAGCTGCTCGCTGATTTCCATTTCAGGTCTTAGTCGTCGGTCAAGAAAACGTTTCACGCAAAGGCGCGAAGGGGCAAAGGCGCTAAGGGATTACGGAGGTGTTTGCTTTACGGAGATTCTGTCTGTGGATCATTCCGGCAGTTTGTTGACCACTCGTGTGATTCCATTCTTGATAAGTTCTGCCCCGAAGTTGATTAACAATCCCAGTCGCTTTCCAGTGAGACGCAGGTAGGTCAGAAGCTGCTTCTTGTGCGCGGGAGCGACCGCTTCCACCGATTTGATCTCAACGATCACTTTGTCTTCCACGATCAGATCGGCCCGAAATCCCTCCTCAAACTGGATCGATTCATACCGCACCGGGACCGCCTGCTGCCGAACCGCGCTTAGTCCCCGCTTCGTCAACTCATGGGACAGGCTCACCTCGTATACGATTTCAAACAAACCCGGTCCCAATGTTGTGTGAACCTTGTAGGCGGCATCGACAATCTGTGTGGCGATCTCGTTCTCAGTCATTCATTGTCTTTCGTTTCTCATTCCTTGCGCCCCCCTCTTCTTCCTCTGCGCCTTTGCCCCTTCGCGCCTTTGCGTGAAACCTCTTCCACCCAAGGGCCTCACGTCAACTCCTCCTCGATCCGCGCCAATTGCGTGTCCAACTGCTGGTCGATGGTGCCGAAGCGGGTCTCCACCCGGCAGCCGCCGCGCGCGATTTGCGGATCGGCCACCACCTCGGGGCTTCCCAGCCCGGCCAGCTCCTGGAGCAGGGCCTCGATCTGGGGCTGCAAGGCGTCGCAGTCGGCCGGGTTCAAATGGAGTCTTACGTGCGAGCTCCCGGCCGCAAGCTCCAGGGCCTCGCGCACGAGCGTCATCGCGATGTCCGGGCTGCGGGAAAGCTCGCGGCGCACCAGGCGCCGGGCGATGGCGGCGGCGACGTGAACCGCGCTTTTCTCCCAGTGGGTCAGCCATGCCTGTTTGGCGTGTTGGATCTCGGCGACCGCCTGCCCGAGTGCCGGCAAGAGGGTGGCCAACTGTTGGCCAAGCTCCCGTTTGACCGTTTCCTCGATCGCCGTCTGACCGGCACGGCGCCCTTCGGCCTCGGCTTTGCCGCGGATCGCGGCCGCCTCGTGCTGGGCCTGTTGGCGGGCCCGGGCGACGATCTGGGCGGCCTCGGCCCGGACCTTCTCCAGGTACCGGTCGGCCTGGGCCGTCATGTCGTCGAAGTTGAACGCCACGGCCTGGATGGCGCTGTTGCGGTCGGTGGCCTTAATGATGGTAGACATCGGTGCGGTGGGGGCGTCGGAAGAAGACGGGAGACAGAAGACAGGAGACAGAAGCTCTCTCTTTGCCGGTCTCGCTGTCGGGTTCTTGTTCTTATCTCCTATCTTCTGTCTTCTGTCTCCTTTCTTCTGTCTTCTGTCTCCTGTCTCCTACATCGCCACCGCCTCGCACGTCCTGCGGGGCAGCTCGATCCGTCCTTCCAACGCCAGCCGCTTGGCCAGAGCGGCCAGCCGGCGCCGGGCCTCATCCACGTCGCTCAGCCGGACCGGCCCGAAATGATCGAGCCGAAAGCGGATCGCCTTGACCTCCGCCTCCGGCACGTGGGCAAGGAAGCGGTCGAGCCACTCGGGCGAGGCGCCGACCAACGCCAGGACGACGATTTCCGGGTCGGCGGCGGCGATCGTCGTGGCCAGCGTCCGGTCGTCGAACTCCATGAGATCGGCGAAATCGAGCCGGCCGGGGGTAAGCCGTTCCATGAGGCGGCGGTCGTGCCGGGCGAGGCTGTCGAGGATCTTCGTTCCCACGCGCGGCTCGGCCGCTTGGAGGATGGCGGTTACGGCGGCCAATCCCGCCACGCGGCGCCGCTGCATCCGGACCTGCTCGGAGAGCCGGCGCTGCAGACCGCGCTCGACCTCGCGGAGGATCGCCGGATCGGTCTCTTCCAGGTCCACCAGCCGGCGGATCACGTCCACCTGAAGTGCCGGGGCGAGGCGCGCCAGGACGTTGCCGGCGCCTTGCGGCGGCAGGTGCGATAGGACCAGGGCGATCACCTGCGACCGCTCCGCGGCCAGGATCTTCACCAGCTTGTCCACCTCCGCCTCGCGCAAGAAACGGAAGGGCGACTCGTCGGCTGGCGAATCGGACGCCGAATCGGGTGCCGAATCGGGCGTCCAGTCCGGCGCCGGACCAGGCGATGAGCGGGCAAGCCGCCGCGCCAGCCCCTCCTCCAGCTCGATCCCCGCCGGCTGCTTTTCCGGCAAGAGCGGTCCGAGGCGACGAAACTCCGCCAGGACCTCGTCCCGCTCCCGGTCGTCGATGCCCTCGATCTGGCCGGCGGCCTGGCGCACACGCTCCGCCTGCTGCGGGTCCATGCGGGCCAAGAGCAGCCCGGCGGTCTTCCGGTCCAGGCTGGAAAACAGGACGGCGGCCTTGCGGATGCCCGGAGAATGAGGTGTGGCGACCATGGCTCAACTCACGTTGCCGATCCAAGTGCGGAGGATGTTGGCTGCGGTTTCCGGGTCCTCGGTGACGATCTGCGTAAGCTCGTCGCGGAGCGTCGGTCCGCTGCCGGTGAGGCGCTTGAGGCGCCGGTCGGCGGCCGTCTCTTCCCGTTTGGCCGTTTCCGCGGCCGGCTGGCCGGGTCCCTGGGCGACCGGCGCCCGGACCGGCTCCTCTCCCGTGGGCACCGACCGGACCATCGAGCGGAGCATGACCAGGCTCACCAGGGCCAGGGCGATCAGACCCAGCGTGCGCCAGTTCTCGATGAGCCAGCCCGTCACGCGCTCGGGGATGCCGGGCTCGGGGACCTGCTCGGGCGGGATGTCGGGGAACTCGACGACGCTGACAGCTTTGGTCATGTCGGTTTCGCCTTCGTTGTAGGGCAAAAGCAGCGACACGATGGCGTCCTGGGTCTTCTTGATCTCCTGGGTGCGGATCTGGTCCAGCTCGGCCTGCGGCGGCTTCTTCGAGTCGGTCCCGGCGCCGATCCCTTGGCGCGTGCGCCAGATGCTCTCGAAGTAGCTGGTGGGAATGCCGACGGAGGCCGTGACCCGCTTGGGCGCGTGTCCGGTGACGTCCGTCTCGATCGAGCTTCGGCTCACGGCATTGACGGTCTGCTCGGTGCTCTCTTCTTCCTCGTCGCGAGAGCCTTTGGTCTGCGTGGGCCGGAGCCCTTGCGCCTGATTGGCGATGACGCCGGCCGCTCCTGCGGGCACGGTCCCTTCGCGGGTCTTGGAGCGGCTCTTCGTCATGGTCGAGATCGGGGTCGCCTTGGGCTCGACCTTGGATTCCGTCTTGTGGGTGGACTTGGTGGTGTCGAGCTGAACGCTCACGGAAACCAGGACGCCGCCGATGTGGGCCAGCCGGTCCTGGATGTCCTTCTTGAACTTCTCCTGCCACGTTTGCGTTTTGCCGGCAAGGACGTCCGCCTGCGGGTCGCCGCTGCCGGCGTCGCCGAAGTTGAGCTCCGCGTGCTTGAGGTCCACGACTCTGACGTTCTCCGGCTTCAGCCCCACGATTCCCGACGCCACCAGATTGCGGATCGACCTGGCTTCTTGCGCGCTGAGCGGCTGCGAGCCTTTGGGGGTGACGCTCACCGAGGCGGTGGCGACGGTCTCGGGGGAGATGCCCCGCTTGGTCTCGGTGTCGTACATCACAAAGGCGTCCTGGATGTTGGGCATGATGCGGATCCGCCGGGCGAGCTCCTTCTCCTTTGCCGCCTTGACCAGGTCCTTGCGGTGCTGGCTGTCCATGAGGATGTTGGTGCCGCTCAGGGCCTTCTCGATGTAGTCCCCGGAGCGTCGGGGCATGGCGTCGTTCTTGGCCAGGGCGGCGAGAAAAGCGGTCTGCTGGCCGCGGGGGATGCGGATCCGGGGTCCCTCGAAGTCCCAGCCCTTGAGGCCCTCCTTGGCAAAGGCCCCCTGCATCGTCTGCAGCTCTTCCGTGGAGAAGAGTTCGCCGTTCATCAGGTACACGCCCGGCCCGGACATCTGGTACCGGAACAGGTACGCCAGGCTGACGACCACCAGCACCAGGAGCAGGGCGGCGGTGATCCGCGCGCCGGCGCTCATGGAGCGGAAGAGGTCCTTAAGCTGCAGGAACGCTTTATTGAGGAAGTCCATGGGAAGGGACTAGGGGCTGGGGACTGGGGGCTAGCGACTGGGGGCTGATGGCGTGACGGGGTGACGGGGTGACGTGGAGGGAAATGAGAAATGAGAAGTGAGAAATGAGAAGTGCAAAGCGATCTCAGCATTTTGCATTTTGCACTTTGCATTTCTCATTTCTCACTCTTCTCCCGCTACTAGCATTGGTTTCTATGGCATTGTCACCCGGTCACCCGTTCATCCTTCATCCCTCATCCTTCATCCTTCTCTTCAAACTCTGATGTTCTGTATCTCCTGATACGCCTGCACGATCTTGTTGCGGATCTGCATCATGAGGCGGAAGGCGATGTCGGCCTTCTGCACGGCCGTGAGCACCTCCGCGGGGCTCGCGTCGCCGCCGGTCGCGAGCTGCTCCACGGCCCGGTCCGCCGACTGCTGCATCGTGTTGACCTCTTCGATCGAGCTCAGCAGCAAGTCCTTAAACGACGCGGCCCCGGAGGCCGCCTCGGTCTTGGCGGGCATCACGGGCGGGAGCGACCCGGCAACGCCGATTTGGCTGATCGGATTCATCACACGAGGATCCTCAAGGTCTGTTGGGCAAGGTCTTTGGTGATCTCGATGGCCCCCAGGTTGGCCTCATAGGCCCGCGCCACGGCCAGGGCATCGGTGAACTCGACCATCATGTCGATGTTCGGATAGGCCACGTGGCCCTGATGGGCTCCTTGTTTGATGGCGTCGGGGTGATTGGGGTCCCAGACGTAGCGGGGCTCGGAGTCGTCGATCTCCACCGACGCCACCTTCACCCCGGCGGCGCCGTGGGCGCCGATGCCGTCCTCGGATTGCAGAACGACGTAGCGCTTCTTGAACGGCACGGGCTGGCCTGCCTCGTCGTGGGTGGTGGAGATGTTTGCGAGGTTCTGGGAGATGACGTTCATCCGGGCGCGGTTGGCCACCAGGGCGCTGGTGCTGAGGTCGAGGGAGGAGAGCATTCCGACACCTCTTCTAACTGGACAGAACGGCATCTAATCGGTAACGCAGCCTAGGGCCGCGGCCAAACGGCGGGCAAGCCCGCCCGCTACGCCTACCCCCTCTCGCTCACCACCGCTTGGAGCAGCCGGAACTGGCTGGCCATGATCGCCATGGCCGTATTGTGCTGCAACTGATTCTTGACCATCTCGGTGACTTGGAGCTCCACGGCGTTGTCGCTCTCGTCGTGAAAGAGGATGCTCCGCGGGTCCTTGGCGACCTCGGCGACCGGGTCGGGGCGCTCGGGACCCAACTCGCCGGGCATCGCGCCCATCTCGCCGGGCAGGACGCCCATTTCGCCGGGGGAAAGGGGCATTTCGCCGGGCGACCGGACCGCCGGCGCCTGGTGCCGGGCCTCGATCGCGTCCCGGAGCCGGGACTGAAACTCCTCCGCCGACAAATCCCGGGCCACGTAGCCCGGCGTGCCCAGGTTGGCGACGTTGCCCGCCAGGACCTCGTGCCGGGCCTGCGTGAACTGGACCACCTGCTCCAGCACCGGGATCGTGCTCGAACGGAAGATGCCCTGGAACATGAGTGGATTCTCCGATGCTAAGCCGCAAGCGGCCGCAAGCGGCCTGGCAATCAACGACCCATAGCAAGCAACGTGCCAATAGCGCCCGTTGTTGACGTTCTCTCCATTTTCCCCCGGATACCGGGTCGATCACTCCGTCATCATGTTTCCGCAATCGCCAAATGCCGGCAATTTGTGCGTCGCCAAACCGGCAGAATCTGCCGGTCATCCCGCCCGCAGCAGCGACTTCGCCCGCGGGGCGTAGCCGTACTGACGCAGCTTGCCGCAGAGCGTGCGCACGCCGATGCCCAGTGCCTTGGCGGTCCTTTCGCGGTGTCCTCCAAAACTCTCCAACGTGGCCTCGATCAGTCGGCGCTCCATTTCTTCCAGGCTCAGTCCGATGGGCACCTCGCCGTCCGCGTCGCCCGGGGCATCGCCGTTTTCGGCCTGCGGGCCGGCCAGGAGCCAGCGGCCGAGCTCGTCGGCGGTGACGGTCGCGCCGGCGAAAAGGACGCTCGCCCGCGTGACGATGTTCTCCAGCTCGCGGACGTTCCCCGGCCAGCCGTAGCGGACCAGCAGGTCCATGGCCGACCGCTCCAGAGTACACGGCTCCTGCTGCAATCGCTCGGCGGAGCGGCGGAGGAAGTACACGACCAGCTCGGGGATGTCCTCGCGTCGTTGGCGGAGCGGCGGAACGGCCAGCGGCACCACGGCCAGACGGTAATAGAGGTCCTGGCGGAACCGGCCCGCGGCCGTGGCGGCGGCCAGGTCGCGGTTGGTGGTGGCCAGCACGCGCACGTCCACGCGCACGGTCTGGCTGGAGCCGACCCGCTCGAAGGACTTCTCCTGGAGCACGCGAAGGAGCTTGGCCTGGAGCGGCAGGTCGATCTCGGTGACTTCGTCCAGGAGGATGGAGCCGCCGTCGGCCAGCTCAAAGCGGCCGGTGCGCGGGCGGTCGGCCCCGGTGAACGCCCCGCGCTCGTGGCCGAAAAGCTCGCTCTCCATCAGATGGGCGGAGAGCACGGGGCAGTTCAGGCT
>CAYGZI010000314.1:0-7104 GCA_964354245.1 uncultured Planctomycetaceae bacterium | reverse complement strand
CTGCCGGGCGACGTGCCCCTGATGATCGAGCACATGGCCGACGCCGAGGAGTACGACAAGTCCCGGCGCTATCTGCTCGACTTGGGCTCCAAGATCGGCGTCCGCTTCGACCTGGGGTCAGGCCGTGATTAGTGATTAGGCGTTGGAACAGACGCACGATTTGGACACTTGCAGAATGCCCCTAATCACTAATCACGGCCTGACCCCGCTGCCGCTCTTGATCACCGGGATCACCGGCGTCGCCGGCTACCATGCGCTGGCGCATTTCCAGGCGAAGTACCCGGGCCGCGTCATCGGCATCCGGCAGGAGGATGACCCGCGGCTTCAAGGGCCGGCAGTCGTGGCCTGTAACGCGGAAGACCGCGACGGGCTCGCCCGGCTCTTCGACCGGCACGGCTTCGCCTCGGTCCTCGATTGCGCCGGCAACTGCGCCCTCAAGTCGTGCGAGCTGGACCCCGCGATGGCCTGGCGGATCAACGTCCGGGGCGTCGAGAACCTCGCGGCCGAGGCTGCCCGCCACGGGGCTCGGATGGTTCACCTTTCGGTGGACCTGGTCTTCTCGGGCCGCAAGGGCGGGGCCTACGTTGAGGACGACCCGACCGATCCGGTCACTGTCTACGGCAAGACCATGGTCGCGGGCGAGCGCGTGGTCCTCCAGGCCGATCCCTCGGCGTGCATCCTGCGGATTTCCCTGCCCATGGGGACCAGCCTGAACGGCCATGCGGGCGCGATCGACTGGATCGGCTCGCGATTCAGGAAATCGCGGCCGGCCACGCTCTACGTGGACGAAGTCCGCACCCCCACCTACACCTGCTGCCTGAACCGGTTGTGCGAGGCCGCCCTGGCAAACGGCCTGAGCGGGGTTTATCACGCCGGGGGCCCGCGGCGTTTGAGCCTTTACCAGATTGCCCAGATTATCAACCGGGTGGGCGGATATGACCCAAACTGCCTGTTCGGCATCCCCCGAGGCCACGCTGGCCCGATCCCGCCCCGGGCTGGCAACGTCGCCATGAACTGCGACAAGCTGGCCCGGGCCCTCGGCCGTCAACCGTTCGACCCGTGGCCGCTGGACGACCGCCTGGTGCCGACCCACCGCAACTGGCACCGCGAGCGGCCCCCCGGCGAGCCCCGCTCGCCGCAACATCTCCTGGAAGTGCTGGCGAAGAACCCAAGGCTCGACGGAATCGGTGACAAGGGGGGGTGACAAGAGGAGGGGGTGACAGAAGAGAATGAGAAATGAGAAATGAGAAGTGAATAATTAGAAATGCAAGCGGCGAATTGGGGATCGGACCCTCACTTCGCACTTTGCATTTCTCATTTCTCACTTTTCATTCTGGCGTGACACCCCGCCACCCATCACCCGCCACCCACCACCCGCCACCCGCCACCCTCGCCGCCGCGTCGCGCTTTGCCCTTGCCCCCCCGCTGGGATTGTGCTACAGCGTGGTCCCATGCAGGAAGGGCCTCCGAAATCGCTCGTCCGACTGCTCGAAAGGCTCCACCTGGCCGGCAACGGCCACGTGTCGGCGATCCGCCGGCGCGTCCGGCGACTGGCCAGCGACCTGCCGGTCTTCGAGTCGGTCTGGATCGACGCCCTGGCCCAGGCCCGGGTGCTCACCCCGTTCCAGGCGTCCGAGTTGAACGCCGGCCGGGGCGAGGCCCTTCGCGCAGGGCCCTACGTCCTTTGCCGGCCGCTCCCTTCGCCCGGTTACTTGAGATGCTATGTGGCCCGGCACGTCGAGACCGGCCAGGTCGCGCGTCTGGCCGTCAAGGAAGTCGCGGCAGACTCGGCCGACGGACTCCGGCGCAGGCTGGAAGACCTGGTGGCAGCGGGCCGGTCGGTGGTATCGGAGTATGTGGCCCCGGTGATCGACGCGGGCGTGGACGCCGGCCGGCTTTGGGCTGCAAGCCGCCACACAGACGCACGGACCGCCGCGGAGTGGCTGGTCCGCAGCGGCCGTTTCCCGCCCAAGGCCGTCTGGGAGATCGCTCGGCAGATGCTCGCCGGGTTGACGGCGATCGAAAGGGCCGGCATCTGTCACGGGGACATCCGTGCGGCGGTGCTCGTGCTCCACGACTCCGGCCGGATCGAGCTGCCTCAGCCGGGGCTTCGCGGGATCGTGCGTCCGGCAGAAGGATACGGCCATGCGGACCTGCATCCGGAGGACTACGACTCAGTTGCCCCCGATAGGGTCGCAAGCGGCGCCCCTCCGGATACGCCCGGCGACACTTACGCATGCGGGTGCCTGTGGTGGCATCTCCTGGCCGGGCGCCCTCCGATCCCCGGCGGGGACGCACTGACAAAACTGAGAAACCTCCAGTCCGCCTCGATCCCCGACGTCCGCTCTCTGGCGCCCGAGACCCCGGCGCCGCTGGCCGCCGCAATCGCAGCCTGCACGCGACGCGACCCCGCGGACCGCCCGCAATCGCTTTCCAAGCTGGCGGGCGTGCTCGGGCCGCAGGACCGCGATGGCGCGAAGGCGGTGCGGCGCATAGGATTGCGATCGCCGCGCCACCCCAAGTGGATCGACGCGGTCAAGCGGATTCCGCTGACGCCGTGGCGCCTGGCAGCGTGCGGCGGGCTCTTGGTCTTGCCGCTCGTGGCCTGGTCCCTTTGGGCCGGAAAACCGCCAGGGACCACCGCGAGCATTCCTGCCGCCCCACCGGCACTTCGCGATGAGGCCGCGCGCACACCGTCCGGATCGCAGCAGCCCTCTCCAAACGCCCTTCGGACCCGTCCGTCGCTAACCGCGGCGGGCGCCGCCAAACCCAGCGCCTCCGGCGCGGCGCCCGATCTTGTCCTGCCGGCAGACCGGGCCGTTCAGATGGACCTGGCGTCTCTGCGGCACGGCCAGGTGGTCCGTGGGGAGCCGGGAAAACGCCCGCTGGCCGTGGTCCCGCAGGATGGACTGGTCGTGCGAGCCGAGGCGATCCGTTTTGAGAACATCGACTTCGTTGCCGGCGGCGCCGGCCCCGCCGCTTTGCCCAAACCGCCTGCCGCGCAAAGCAGTGCTGCCGCCGCAATCGTCGATCTCCGCGCCTGGCGGGCCGAGTTCCGCGGCTGCTCCTTCCAGGCGCCGAGGGACTGTCCCCGGTTGCCGGTTGCCATCCGTTGGCGTCCGGAAACCAGCGCGGTCCAACCCGAAATGGCCCTCCCCAGCGGGCAAGTGCGGCTGGCCGATTGCGTCTTCCGCAACGTTCAGGCCGGTGTGGCGTACGCGCAGGCCGGGACCGTCTCCGTGGAGCTGGTCAACGCGCTCTGTCTTGGCCCCGGTCCGCTGGTGCGCCTGGACGGTTGTCCCAAGGCCGATGAGCCGGTGATCCTCCGGCTCTCCCACGTCACCCTCCGCGCCGGCGGACCCTTGCTGGAATGCCGCTACGCCCGCCTGGAAGACCCCGCGGGGGCCATCTCCATCGAGGCCGACAACTCCATCTTCCTGCCCGTGGGCCCGTCGGCGGTCGTGAGATTCTCCGGTCCCGATTCCCCCGCGAGGCTGTGGGAGAACCTTCGTTGGACCGGTCAGGGGTCCCTTGTCGCGTCGGACGTTGCCGTGGCCCAATGGCAATCCGCGGAGGGCAAGGTGCAGACGCTGGCCGACGCCTCAGCAGCGCTCGCGGGCCTGGTCCGAGGCGAGGTGGAATTCGCCGGACGGCCGGAAGAGGGCCCCGAGGCCCAACGCGCGGTCCGCTGGCAAGCCCCGTTAAACTCGGCAGAAGCCCCGGGGGTCGATCCGAAGCGTCTCTCCTGGCCCGCGCCCGACGGCCCCCTGGCCGTCCGGGCAGCCGAGACGTTTGACAAAGCCCGCCCATGACGTAGGCTTACGGTAGACCGTTGTGCTTTTCCTTGAATTCCCATCTGACGTCTCAACGAGGCAAAGGGGCGCCCGAGCCGGTCCTCTCCGCGGCGGCCGTCGGCCCGCTGACGGCACGATCCGCGCCGCTCCGGAAGAGGACGACTTCCGGGTCCCTTTGCACTGGCGGGTGTTTTATGAATGTGCTTCAACTCTTGCGAAAGGAAGACGGAGCCGCTGCCGTCGAATACGCCGTGATGCTGGCCATGATTCTCATGGCCGTCGTCGGCGCCATCGGCACCGTGGGCGGTGAAACTGGGGGGATGTGGGGAGGGATCATGACCAGGCTGACAGCCATCGGGTTCTTCCACTAAAGGCCCGCACTTTCGATCGCCGGTTGCCTGCCGCACCGGCACCGAGACCGAGGACCGGCAACGTGCCGGTCCTCTTCGTTTTACTCTGCTTCCCGCGCCGGCCGCACGAAGGCATCGTAGTACAATAGCCCCACCAGCGTCTTGGCGTCCCGGATGACGCCGCTTCGGACCATTTCCATCGCTTCCCGCCACGGGACGACCAGGGGCTCGATCTGCTCGCCGCCTTGCAGGTCGGGCTCCCCCGGCGACAACCCCGTCGCCAGGAACAGGTGCATCCGCTCGTCGAGGATCCCGGGCGAAGAATAGAGCACGGCCAGAAGCTCCATGCGCCGGGCACGGTATCCGGTCTCTTCGGCCAACTCGCGGTGGGCCGTCTCAACCGGCCCTTCGCCGGGGTCGAGCGTCCCCGCCGGGAGTTCCACCAACGTCTGCTCCACGGCAATCCGATAGTTGCGGATCAATACCACCCGGCCGTCGTCCAACACGGGGAGCACGACCGCGGCGCCGGGATGACGGATGATCTGGCGGGCATGGCCTTGGCCGTCCGCCCCGATTTGCACGCCCTGAACAACGCGGAATACCATGGCCGACAGCAACAGTTCCTCGTCCTGCATCGCGGTCTTGGCCCCCGTCATTCGATTTCCACCAGCGATTCCACTCGCCCGTCCCGCAGGAAGCGGGCCACCAGGAACTCCGTCGAGAGGTTGTGCCCCAAGAGCGTGCGGTTTCCTTTGCGCGCCAGCGCCCGGTAGATGAGCCATTGGTCCCGGCCGGCCAGCACGCGGTAGCCCACGGCCACGTCGGGCGTCTGGACCGTGAGGTTCTCCGCCACCGTGAGTTGGCGCCACGTCACCGGCTTGTCAAACCGCCGGGGCTTCAGGTCCACAAAAAGCGGCGCCAGCAGGCAGCTTCCCTCGGCCCGCTGCGTCAGCTCCAGCCGCCGCTCCGTCTCCTTCAGCGTCCCGCCTTGCCGGCGACTTCGCCACTCCGGCAGGGCCAGCGGAAGGACCAACGCCCGGGCCCGGCCGAACTACAAGCATCCCTCGCGGCTCTGTTTGGCCCCCTGGAAGAAGGCCCTGTCTCCTAGCGGAACGCTGGCCCGGTAGTGAAGTTCCGCCCTGCGCCGGCCGAGGACCGCATCGGCCAGAAACAGGAAGCGGTCCCTTTTCGCCAGCAGGATGTGCCGGTCGACGCGGATCCCGCCGCGGCACCCGAGCTGGAGCTCCAGGTAATCCACGCTCTTGTCGCTGAGCCAGCAGGTCTCTTGCCACGGGCCGTCGGGCTCGATCCGTTGGCCGTCGCGAAGGACTTCCACGTCCCAACGCCCGGACCAGAGCACCTGTCGGCCGCAGACCAACTCGGTCTGGACGCCGCTGCGGGGACACGCTACGGTGAGTCGCAAATCGGTGCGCGCCCACCGCGCGCGCATCACGGCGATGCCGAACCGCTCGCAGTGAGAAGTCGCCCCTTGCGGCCCGCCGCCGACCGGTTGCACCCGGTCTCCCGACCAGGCCGCCCGCTGTGGCCCGTCTCCCGACCGGGCCACCGGCACGGCCGGGGAACGCCTGGGCCGTGGGAGGCCCATACTTCCAGGTTCCCCTTGAACGGTCGGTTGGTCGAGCGGTATCCTAATCATACGCGGGTCGTTTGAAGGACTCAGTGTAGGACGGAATGCCATTCCGTCCCACGTTGGGGCACATTGTATGCAGGGTCTGTGGACTATGGAACTCCTTTCGCGTAGGAAGCTGCTGCCGGCGATTAGCGCGAGCCTGGCCCTCGCCTTTTGTCTTGGCTGGTCCGCTTGGGCCGCCGATCCGGCCCAGAAGCCGGCCCCACCCGACTCGGAGGCCGAAATCCAAGAGGCCGCAACATCGCCGACCTTGGAGCTCAAGATCGACGGCCCCGCCAAGGCCGCCGTCGACGGCAAAGTGACGTTGGAAGTCCTCGTCACCAACGTCGGCAAGACCCCTGCCCGGGGATTGCTGGTGATCGACCATTTCGGGCCGGGCCTGGAACACGCCGTTGGCCAGAGCCCGATCGAGCGCCCGCTGGCCGATCTTGCACCGGGCCAGTCGCAGCGAGTCGGGCTGACCTTTCGCGTCACCCGCTCCGGGCGTCTGGCCCATACGGTTCAGGTCACGAGCGGCGGCAAGGTGGTCGCTTCCGCCCGCTCTTCGCTCAGCGCGGCAGCAGCCAAAGCGGAGCCGGTCGAGCCCAAGCCGGAGAAACCCGCGCCAGCGAAGCCGCCGGCCGCAGAGGAGCCGCCCGAGGCGCCCCCCGGCATCATCCCGGGCATCAAGCCGGCCCCGGGCTCCGCCTTCCCCGAGATCAAGCCCAAGACGGACAAGGACGTGGACAAAGATCGTGCCGAGGGGGAGTTCCCGGACCTGGGCCCGCCGCTGGTCGATAATCCCAACGACCTGACGCGGCTCGACCCCAAGTATCCCGTCTGGATCGACCGCAAGAACAAGCGCGTCGTCGTGCAGGGCGCGGTCTGCTCGCGGGAGTGCCCCCTGGAGCTTTTCGCCTGCCTGCGGACCTCCAAGGACTACGAGTCCGTGGTCGCGGTGCCCGGCAAGGCGTCGCTCGTCCATGCCGGGTTGCTGGCGGCGGGGGCGAAAGAGGGCTCGCCCGTGCAGTTCCGGCCGACGTATCTCCCGGCCCGCGGAAGCGAGATCGAAGTGACCGTGGTCTGGAAGGACGAGAAAGGCAAACGCCAGACCGCCCGCGCCCAGGACTGGGTCCGCGAAGTGAAGACCAAGAAGGCCATGAGTCATCCCTGGGTCTTCGGCGGCAGCCGGATCCTCAAGGACCCGGAGACCGGCGAGCAGGCGTACTATGCGGACCTGACCGGAGAGCTGATTTGCGTCTCCAACTTCCCGTCGGCGATGCTCGACCTGCCGATCGAGAGCACGTCGTCCGATGTCGAGCTGATGTTC
>CAYGZI010000313.1:0-7125 GCA_964354245.1 uncultured Planctomycetaceae bacterium | reverse complement strand
ATGGCCGACGGCGAGCGGTACCTGCTCAAGCCGATGAACTGCCCGCACCACATCAAGATCTACCAGTCCAAGCCGCGGAGCTACCGCGACCTGCCGCTCCGCCTGGCGGAATTCGGCACGGTCTACCGCTTCGAGCAATCCGGCGAGCTCAACGGCATGACCCGCGTCCGCGGCTTCACCCAGGACGACGCCCACATCTTCTGCACCGAAGAGCAGGTCCCGGACGAGTTCCGCGGCTGCATCGCCATGACGCAGTTGGTGCTGCGGACGTTGGGCCTCGACGACTACCGCGTGCGGCTCGGCTTTCGCGGTCCAAAGAGCGACAAGTACGTGGGCAGCCCTGAGACCTGGCAGCGGGCCGAGGCCGCCTTGGAGGAGGTCTGCCGCGGGATGGGCATGGCCAGTGTCGAGGTGCAGCGGGGCGAAGCGGCCTTTTACGGCCCAAAGGTCGATTTCCTCGTGGCGGACTGTATCGGGCGCCAGTGGCAGTTGGGCACGGTCCAGTTGGACTACAATCTCCCCAGCCCCGAGCGCTTCGACCTGAGCTACATCGGGCCCGACAACCGTCCCCACCGGCCGGCCATGATCCACCGCGCCCCGTTCGGCTCCTTCGAGCGGTTCACCGGGATGCTGATCGAGCATTTCGCCGGGGCGTTTCCCCTCTGGCTGGCCCCGGAGCAAGTCCGCGTGCTGGCGGTCAGCCAGAAGTTCGAGCCCTACGCCCGGTCCGTGGCCGGGCGCCTGGCCGAGGCGGGGCTGCGGGTCTCCGGCGACTACCGCCCGGAGAAGATTGGCGCTAAGATCCGCGACGCCCAACTGGAGCTGATCCCGTACATGTTCGTCGTGGGCGGGCGGGAAATGGAGCAGCAGACGGTCGCCGTGCGCGACCGGATCGACGGGGACCTCGGGTCCATGGGCCTGGAGGCGGCCATCGGGAAGCTCAAGGAGGAAATCCGGCTGAAGACAGTACGGAGCCGGGAGCGGCAGCAATGACGAATGTCGAAAGCCGGCACCGGCGAAGCTGGTGGACGAAAGAATGCCAAATGGCGAAGCGCGAAACAGTGCTCCGCCCCGGTTCCTTCGAGCTTCGTACTTCGTCATTCCTTCGTCATTTGGCTTTCGACATTCGGATTTCCCGGCCCGGGCCTGTTGACTGGGCGTGAAGCGTCAGAAATACTCATGAGTCGGGAGTGGCAGGGGCAACGTCTCTAACGAAGGAGGATATCGGCTATCGAACCGAAATCGCACAGAGTCAACGAGCAGATCCGGACCTCGCCCGTCCGGGTCATCGCGGCCGACGGACAACAGTTGGGCATCATGGTGCTGGACGAGGCCCAGGCGGCGGCCCGGACGATCGGCCTGGACCTGGTGGAAGTGGCCCCCACGGACAAGCCGCCCGTCTGCCGGATCATGGACTTCGGCAAGTTCAAGTACCAGCTCAAGAAGCGGCAGCACAAGACCCACACCCGCCAGATGCGGATCAAGGAAATCCGCGTCCGCCCCAAGACCGGCGACCACGACATCCAAGTGAAGGTCAACCGGGCCCGCGAGTTCCTGGAGCACAAGGACAAAGTCATCGTCTCGGTCATGTTCCGGGGGCGGGAGCTGGCGCACATCGAAGAAGGCAAGCGCGTGATCGACGAGGTCCTGGCGCTGTTGCAGGACGTGGCCAAGGTGGAAGCCCAGCCCAATCAGCAGGGCCGCCGGATCGTCTGCACGCTGGCCCCCAAGTAGGACGAGTTTCAACTCGTCCCAAAGCCGGTAGGACAGGCTTCCAGCCTGTCTGAAGCGCGAAGGGCGACTTTTCAACTCCTCCCGACCACCGACGACGTGATTGCGGCTCGTCTCGGGCCGCCAAACCCGTTTCTTGGCCGAAAACCTCGATGAGGTCCAACACCAGGCCGCACGCCCTTTTCTTGCGGCGACGGCCCGGCCCGTAACCTGCCTAGCGGCTTGGACTTGCGCCTGGTACAATGATGCGCAAGTGCCCATCCCTCACAGGGGTTGTGTCCAACTAGAAGCGGCATTCTCGCTCGTAACCCATTGGCACTCAACAACTTGAGTCCACTTCCCAGCGAGGGCAGTCCGCGTGCATTTGGTCGATCCCAGAACTCCGGTACTTACGGCGACGGCCACCCAAACGCGATTCCCCTAACTCCTCCCTACATCGTCACTTACGTCTCCACACGCCCGCCGCCGCTCGACGTAACCCAAACTTGCGCCCGCGCAACGGCCCCTGTGCAACGCGCTCTTGCGCACTGTGCAACTTGATGGCCCTGCATCGTTTCCGGACACCCCCCAAGCGCATCTCAACCCCAGCCGGGCCTTGTGGCACAGCCGCCCCCGGCGGTGGCCGATTTGCGCAGCGGAGCGCGCCTTGCGATGGCGCGGAGCCGAACCGCCTCCCATGCGTGTCGGCACTCCGAGCCGGGGCGTGTCGCCCCGTCAAATCAGAGCCGGGGCGTGCCGCCCCGCTAAACCAGAGCCGGGGCGTGTCGCCCCGACAATCCGAGCCGGGGCGTGCCGCCCCGCTAAACCAGAGCCGGGGCGTGTCGCCCCGGTTGACGCGAACCGGCTCGGAATGCCGGCACGCCGTTACCGGGCCGACACGGCCCGGCTCTGATATACTGCTCGCATGGACGACGTCCCGCTGGCCTATCACATCACGTTCGGCACTTACGGCACGCGCCTCCACGGCGACCCGCGGGGCACGATCGACCGCTCCATGAATCGCCCCGGAGACCCGATCGTCGGTGCCGACCCGGCCCGGTGGCTCCGCGAGTCCCGCGCCATGCGTTTTCCCCCCGTCGTCTTGTCGCCCGATCAACGCCATTTCGTCGAAGCGGCCGTTCCCGAGGTCTGTGTCAAAGGCGGTTGGACGCACCTCGCGTCCTCGGCGGGCGAGGACCATGCCCATGTCTTACTCTCGACAGCCGCGCACGGGGCAGCGGTCCGCCGGTGGCTGAAGCGCTGGCTCGGCGAGCGCCTCTCCGCCCGCTGGCCCCTGAGCGATGGACAGACGTGGTGGGCCGAAGGCGCGAGCGTCAAGTGGGTGTGGAAAGAGGAGTACCTCGAAAACGTGTACGAGTACATTCGCGGGCAACGCGCCACACCGTGAGCGCACTCAAATCCGAGCCCGGGCGTGTCGCCCCGAGAATCCGAGCCGCGACGTGCCGCCCCGAGAATCAGAGCCGGGGCGTGCCGCCCCGAAAATCAGAGCCGGGGCGTTGTCGCTCCTTTGCGTGTTCCGGCTCGTTCACCTTTCCGAATCGGTCTGGTCCGAGACAGCCGGAACCACCTTACTTCTCGCACAACTTGACGGCGTTGGTTAGCGGCAAACCTCCAAAAGGCGCGTTGATCGACGAGGGCTTTCCCCATCGTTCCTCCTCGCACCATTCCTGCAAGTCTTCCTTCGACTTCCACTGAACTACATTCCCCGCAACTGCTAAGCAGAGCAGAACCACGAGGCGGTCCATTCCATCAAGGAGCGTGGGAGTCAGCTTCTGTCTTTTCTTCCGGCTTCCATGCACGACGCCACTTCTGACTTCGTAAAACCACTTCACAATCGCACTGATCCTTTCTCGCAATTGCGGGTCGGGCGTCAGGATAAAGGCCGACCGTTCAGATAGCGACCGAGCCAGAGACTCCGACTCGCTGAAAACCAGGAGGGATTCTAGGGCAATTGAGGTCTTCACGAGCGCAGCGGGCACGTGTGGCTCTTGTCGAGATTCGCACATCCAATCAAGCGCCAATCGCAACCGGTCAGCTATTGCGCCGCTGGCAAGGCACATCGAGTACAGGTCCGAGAAGCCGCACCGGTTGAAGCGAGTGGCGAAGCGAGCGTCGATCTCCACGCCCTGTTTTCGGCGCACTCGTCGGGACTTCGCTCGCAGGCTGTAGCATTGCGGCCCAATCGTGATGGCGCACTCGGATTGCCGCAACACATCAACTCCAAGCGAACGATGGAGTAATGAGCGACGCACGGAAAGCGTTGCAGAAGCGAAAGCAACTTTCTCTGCCCATTCCGCAGCGAACTGGGCGGTCGCGATGATTGCGTCCGGCTCGCCGGGGCGCTGTGTCTCGATGACCGTCCTGTTGGCTAGGCTCTCGATCCGTTCAAGATAGAAATTCGACCTATGCCGGGCAAAGACATTCTGCTTGCGGACAATCTCCGACAGTGTTTCGGCTTCCTCGGCAGACATGAGGCGAATCTGCGTCTCATGCGGAAGGGGAAGCGATGCGGCTGCATGAAGCAGGTGAGTTGTCTGGAAATACCGGGACACGTTGTGCGCCGTAGCTGACATGATTTCCTCCACTCGCCTTAGCGCCTCTTCGGCCGACAGCCTTTGGCCGTCCCGTCCATCCCGGCGAACCGATTCTTATAGATGCACAAGAAGTCCTCGCACTCCCAAGGCTCCAGCAAGCGAAACGGCCCTGGCAACTCGTCCATTTCCACATAGCCACGGCGTGTGTCCAGACCCATCGCCTTCGCACCTTTCTGCGTCCCGGCGTGCAAGTAGACCACCTCCGGACACAGGCCCAGGTAGATGCCGAGCCGACACGCCGTGTCGTAAACGGCCAGCTTGCCGAAGCGAGGGATGTCAGCCGTGTGCTGTTTGATGAGGTTGAGCAAGTCGCTGAACGACTGGCAGGCTTTCAGTTCGTCCTTGTGGCGCAGTAGCCGCTTGCACGCCTTCTTCAAGGTCTCTCGTCCGACTCGCCGCTGGTGGTTGGGGACCTTGCCAACCGATCCCGTGGCGTACTTGATGGCCTCGGTAAGCGTGGTGAAATCCCGGTACAGTTCACGGCTAGCCTGTTGGTTATCGCCGCACTCCCACTTGTACTCCTGGATAAGGCCGGTCAGGTTTATGGTCCTGCCGGTCGGCTTTGCACAGGGACCTAGCGGCTTGCGGGGTGGTCGGCAACTGGAATCGGGGCTCGGATGATGGCGCATGGTGTCGCTCCTCGCGGCATTGTACCACGAGTAGGGCATGTTCGCTTCCGTTCCTTCACGGGGATAGTTCCGGCGACAGCATACACAACTGCTTTCCGGCCGACGGAATGCCGTACGCTGTCCCCGGAACCACCTGCCGACCAACACGCTCATCCTGTTTTCGCCGCAAATGCGGCTCAACGGGCAACCGGCGGCGCTCCACTCGCGCCCGGCCGCTGGTAGACGCGGACGTAATCGACGCACATCCGTTGCGGGAAGATGCCGTCGTCGATTCCCTTTTGCCCGCCCCAGGCCCCGCCGACCGCAATGTTGAGAATCAGGTATTGCGGCTTGTCGTAGGGCCACGCGTCCGTTCCCTTCCCCTCGTTCTGGAACGTGAAGTACTTCGCCTTGTCCACGAAGAAATCCATTCGCTCGGGCCGCCACTCGATCGCGTACACGTGGAAGTCCTGATGGGGCTTAGGGATCTTGATCCGCGATCCCTTGTTCGTGCCCATGACGTGGTTGTAGCTCTTCGTGTGGATGTTTGCACAGATCGTGTCGGGATCGAAGCCCACGTTCTCCATGATGTCGATTTCGCCGCAGGAGGGCCAGCCGACCTGGCCGATGTTGTCGCCCAGGGTCCAAATCGCCGGCCACATTCCACGCCCAGAGGGCAGCTTCGCCCGGACCTCGATCCGGCCGTACGTCCAACTGGCCTTGCCGCGCGTCGTCAGGCTGGCCGAGGTGTAATCGGCAAGGTCGCGCCCCTTCGCCGATCTCCCCTTGCCTTTCCCGCGCGACGCCGGCGTCGGGATCTTAAACTGCTCCTTGCGCGCCTCGATGACGAGCACGCCGTCTTCCACCCGGGCGTTCTCTGCCCGCGCCCGGGTGTAGAATTGGCGCTCGTTGTTTCGGATGTAGCCTTCCTCGTAGGCCCACTTCGCCGGGTCGGGCTGCCCGGGCATGTCGAACTCGTCGGACCAGACGAGCTTCCAGCCCTCCGCCTCAGCCGAGGCGGTGACGGCCGGCGGACCGGCCGGCGCCTGCGCCCGGGCATTGCCGGGGGCGTACACGGCCGCCGCCGCGGCCAGAGCGAGCCAAAGCGTAATCCGGGCACATTTTGCGAAAGCACGCCTCATCGTTATACCCTCCGTTGAGAATTGCCGCCGCCTCGACAGGTCGTAGGGTGGGACAAGCGCAGCGCAGTCCCACCAGAAGCGGTTGAATCGAGGTTGGTGGGACTGCGCTGCGCTTGTCCCACCCTACCATCTGATGGTAGCCGTCTTCGGTGCGCACGGATAGCTCTGGGAGCAGTAGGATGGATTTCCAATCCGTCCCGTCTCAGTAGGATGGTTTTCCAATCCGTCCCGTCCCGCGGCATCCCCGCGGCCGGCGGTCACTTCTTCCCCAGTTGCCGCTGCTGCTGGAAGAACTCCGACAGGACCCGGCCGCAGGAGTCGGCCAGCACGCCGGGCACGATCAGGCAGCGGTGATTCAGCCGCGGATCCTCCAGCAACTGGTAGAGCGTGCGCACCGCCCCGGCCTTGGCATCGGCCGCCCCGTAAACGACCGTCGGGATGCGGGCTAGAAGGATCGCCCCCGCGCACATCGGGCAAGGCTCCAGCGTCGCGTAAAGCGTACACCCTTCCAGGCGCCACGAGCCGAGCGACGCAGCCGCCTGGGTAATGGCGATCATCTCCGCGTGGGCCGTGGGGTCGCGGAGCTGCTCGCGCTGGTTGTGTGCCCGCGCGATCACCCGCTCCTCGTGTACGATCACGGCCCCGATCGGCACCTCGTTTTCCTCCAGGGCCGCCCGGGCCTCCTCCAGGGCCAGTTGCATGAAGTGGTCGTGCATGGAGAGGGTTCAGGGCTCCTCCGGCGCCGTCACGCGGTTTCGCAGGGCTGCAACGTGCTCATGGAGCCGCCGAAGCTCCTCGCGGTATCGGCGGACGCGGCGGCACTCCTCTTCCAGCCGGGCGAAGACCCCTGCCGCCGGTTGCGGGCCTGCCCAGCCTTCAGCCAGCTTGTCGATCTCACGGCGCAGGCCGCGCCGCAGCCGGCTACTGAAACTCCACATCAAGAGCCCGCACCAGACGAACAGCCAAAACAGCGACAAGAGGTAGAAGTCCAGGCCGAGCGGCCGTGTTTGCGGGTCGAGCCACGAGTCGTAGAAGAAGTTCCTCGCCGGG
>CAYGZI010000312.1:0-7133 GCA_964354245.1 uncultured Planctomycetaceae bacterium | reverse complement strand
AGGCGATGTCCATCCCCTGCTTGCACTCCCCCAGGGTCGGGGCGATCGTGCCGTCGGCGTCAAGGACCGCCTCCCGGAAAAACGCCGCCGGCTGCCGGCTCCACACCCGCAAGCGGGCTTCGTTGATCACCTCCATGAGCAGCTCCACGTCCGTCTCGGTGAAGCGGCGGCAGAAGTCGCCCTCGGTCGTCGGATCGGGAATCCGCTGGGCCCCCAAGGCGTCGAGGTACACCTCGTCGTTGCGGCGCCACTCGATGTGCTCGATCCGCGAACCGCCGGCCAGGAGGTTGTAGGCGATGTTGAGCACGTGGTCCGATTCGTGGTAGGGGAGGTGCCGCTTCAGCACGTGGACGCAGCGGTCGATCAGGTCCACCAGGCCGCTGTGGCGGGCCACGAGGTGCATCGCGCCGATCCCGCCGGGAGCCAGGCCGCGGACCCGATCGGCCGCTTCGTACTGGATGTTCTGTGCGGCGAACATCGGCTTGGATTGCTCCGTCCAGCGGATCGGACGCAGCCGGTGCTGAATCCGCCGCTTGGCTTGGGCCAGCCACCGTTGTATATTTGCTTTCACTCGAAATCCTCCGTGTCTCGGGTCTTCGGGAATGTTCAACACCCTTTAGACGCCGGAAAAGACCGGAGGGTTTCGAGTTTCTTGAATTTCACCCCAGAGAATCACGCTTGCTCAAGGTCTAGCCTGGCGGGACCGGGGGGCCCCGTGGGCTTTGAATCATCCGCTGGCCCGGCTTGATGGCCAGCAGGGCATCTGGTCCCGGAGTCTGCTCCGGGGCGAATGCGTTATGATCGACCAGCCAGTGTGTCACCGGAGACGCCCGGTCCGAACTCGCTTCACCCCTTGGCCAAGCGGACATCCGCCAGGTTTTTGACCGTCGGATCGGCGATCCAACTCGTACCTTCCTTCTCGACCAGCACGGTCCAGAAGGCCGCGTAGGCCCGCTGGCAACTCTCCCAGGACCACTCGCGGCGGAAGAGGGTGGGGTTGTCAATCCCTGCGCGGCGAGCGTCGCGCTGCTTCTGCCGCATCCGCACAGCGATCGTCTCCCAACAGGAGACCTGCTCCAGGTCACGGAGGCGGACGATCTCAAGCATTAAGGCCCGCTCTTCCCAGTCGGGCGCCAACCGGCGGTCGCCGGGGATCCCCTTGTCCCGGTCCCGTTTGCGCCCGACCACCTTGTAGCCCCAGGGGGCCTTGCCGCCGGTGTGCTTGCCCTGCTGGCGGAGGATCGCCAATGCCGCCTTGACCCGCTCGCTCTTGACCCGGCTCTCCCACTCGGCAAACACGCAGAGCATCTGCAGCATGGCCCGGCCGTTGGCGGTGGCGGGGTCGCCGGGGGCATCGAGGATGTGCAAGACGATGCCCGTCGTGTCCAGGAGCCGAAACGTGTTTACGAAGTCGAGCATCGAGCGGAAGCAGCGGTCGAAGCGGGTGACGACGATATGATCCCCGGGCCTGGCCACGGTGACGAACTTCTGTCCGTTGGGCCGGCGCAGTAGGGGGCGGCTGAACGCGGAAACGGCCTCGTCTGCCCAGAACCCCGCCCACTCCAGGCCCTTGCCCTTCAGGTTCCGCTCCCAGAAACCGCGGGCGGTCTGTTCCTGGGCTTCGAGAGAAAGGCCACTCTCGGCTTGCTCTTCCCTGGACACCCGGATGTAGCCGTAGGTCTTCGCCATAGGTCGCCCTCCGGCGCCGTTCGCTCCTCTGTCCGATGCCGCGATCAAGCGGATTTCCCTTCCGTCTCCGTCTTCCGCTTCCAGCACGCCGGACACAGCACGCCCACCTGCTGGTTGTGGCCGACCACTTCGCCGGGCTTGACCGCCTCCCCGCACCGGACGCACCGCCCGCCCAGGCGAGCCGTAATCTGCCGCCAGCCGGCTACGGGCCCAGCCGGCGCGGAGGACCTCGGGGCCTTGGGCGGCTGAGGCTTGCTCGGGCAGACCGGCGAATCTGGCGGGTCTGGCGGCTCCGATTCCGTGGGCTTGTGGGCCGCCAACATCGCCCCGCTCTCGATGGCCTGGAGCGCCGCCCGAAGTGACCCCCTGCATCTTAGCAGCAGGGCGTGGTACGCGCTCAGTGGTTGGCCGTCTAACCCCTCACGCTGTGCGATCTCTTTCGCTTTCCTGGCGAACGCCTCGATGTCAGGCTCCAGGTGAAACCGCGTCATACGGTCGATCAAGGCGGACCCATCCTCCATACCCTGGAGCCGCTTCTGGCCTTCCTTCATCGTGGAGACGATCCAAGTCACGTACCCGGGGAGGTTGTCAAACATCGTCAGCAACTCCTGCACGGCTTCCTTGGTCAGGCCGTGGGCTTCGTTCACGATGTAGCACGTACCGCGTCCGATGGGCCGGTAGGCGCAGTTGCGGCCGATCTCGCGGAGCTTCGCGGGCGTCAGGGCGAGGGCGTGCAACCGCTCCGTGGCCCAGTCCGAGGCAACCTCGGCCGCGATCAGTTCCACGATGCTGCTTTTGCCGATGCCCGAGGCGCCGTCGAGGTAGTATCCCCGGCCGGCCAGGCCGCCGCGCTGCCGGAATGACTCCAGCTTACCGAGAACATCGGCGTGGCCGGCGAGGTCGGACCACTCTTTGGGTCTGTAGCGATCAGGTAGGTTCATGGGTGAGCTTCTCCCTTCTACCGGCCGTAACTGGCGATCTCGGCGCGCAGGGCCGACCCAAAGCGGCGCCTCTGCTCGCGGAGTCTGATCGCGCGCCTGCGACGGTCCTGGGGCAAAATGTCATTCGTCCGCCCGAATGCGCGCAGCAGGCATCGGGTCCGATACTTGAGGGTCATTCTGTGTCTCCAGCCAGTTGTCAAACTTCGCTTGACACCTGCCGCAGGCGTAGACTCGCCGCGTCCCGCCGTGGCCGTTGGGCACGTAGGCGTAGGTCCGGCGGGCGTTTTTGCCGATCGTCCGGCGGCAGATGACGCAACGCATGATCGACGGCCTCTCTGGCGGCACGTGTGATTTTAGGGCTGGGGCTGGATTCGGTGGGCGTCCAACTCAGGCAGACAGCACCGGCAGACAGGCTGCCGTTGCGCAATTGCTTGCTCATAGTCCTCCGCCGGGTCCACCGGAGTTACGAGCACGGCACCTCCCTCAGTGTATGAGATCACGTACATTGTGACGCCGTGGATGTTGTAGGGAGTGTTTGGGGGATACCGCTCGGCCAAGGCGCGCACCACGGGCGGGCGGCTAGCCAGCCACTTACGCAATTCCGCTTGGTTCAGCATCGGGATCTCCTCCTTCGCGGGGTGATAGATTCGGCCGGGGCGGCGTGATGGGCCCCGCGCTCAGGGCCCTGGGCGTTCGCGCCCCGCCGCCCCAGACCGTCAGGCCCCTGCCCGGCTACGGCGCCGGACCCCGTTGCCCTGGGGTTGGCTTGCAGGGGCTACCCAAAGGAGATTCGCTCTTACTCCTCGTCCTCATCAGGATCGGGGATGCAGTAGACGCCAACGACCACGGGCAGGTCGGCGCTGTTCCGCATCGCTTCCAGGGCGGCGTGTTCGGCCGCCTTGCCGATGTCGTTTTCCGGCGTATCCGCTGGGATCTCGACAAACTCCGTGTCCCAGGTGCGATCATCCCAGCAGCGGTAGACCTCGACTTCTCGCGTCGCGATAGCCACGTTGGCTCCTTTCTACGTGTCACCGATGGCCTTGGCGATGGCGTCGCGGGCCAGTTTGATGCGAAGCTTCACCGCCCCCTCGCCCATTGCTACGTCATGGGCACGAACCAAATCCTTGCACGCTTCGAGCAAGTACGGCAATGCAGCAATCGCCAGGGCCCGCTTCTGACAGTCGTACTTGCCTGGAGAATCGCACCCGCAGGAAGCCACAAGGGCCGCGGGGTCATCAGCCAGAACGACGGCCCAGCGGGTCTGGCCGTTGCAGAAATCCTCGGGCGTCGTCGTATCGCGGGCAATCCATGATTCCATGACATCCCTCCTACGCCGCACTGACCGGCGTGTTCTCGATGACGCTTGCCAAAGCCAGTTCATTCGCCGCGAACTTGCAGGCGGTCTGGAAGGCTCTTTCCTTCTGATCCCTTCCAGGGCCGTACATCGTGGTGTTGAACCGGGCCTCTGCCTTGTTCTGCATCGTAGCTCCACGCCGCGGCAGGTGGTCGATGTGCTGGGTGACAGCGTTGAACGCCGCCCAGGCCGTGCGCTCCATCCCGTCCACGCGCTGGCACTCGTCCAAGAGATACTTCACGGCGATGTCCTCCCGCGTCTTGCGGATGCGCTCCTCCCGCTGCTCCGTCCAGTCCGGGTCCCGCCGGTCCAGCACGGGACACATGATGTCCAGGTACGTATCCCACTCCTCGGGGCTCATCTTGTGGGCCGCCAGCGTCCGGGCCTTGTCCGCGTAGCGGTCGAACTGCCGATTGGCTTGGCCGAGGATGTCGCGGGCCTGCGCCAGCTTGGTCTCCATGTCGCCCTTGTGCGTGATGGACAACTCCCGGCCCTTGGCGGAGCGGAAGAAGTCCTTGTCGAGCTTGTCGTACTCCTTGATGCCGCCCTCGTCCAGGGCCACAGCGTAGGTGTTCGCGCAGACCACCCGCTCCGCACAGGGGCCGAACCGAATGGCCCCGGAGCCGTCGTGGTGCAGGCTCAGCAGCAGGTAGCGCTTGGTCACGTCGCCGGGGACAATCTCGTCCGTCTTGGGTAGCCGGGCCAGGAGGACCACCTTGCGCCCGCCCTGGAGTGAGAAAGCCGACTCATACTCCATTTCGTGGTTGGCAATCAGCTCGTCCAGGAACTTGAACGCTTCGACGTTCTGGACGACCTGATACTGGTCGCTGACCACGCCCAGCACAAAGCCATCGTCCGACCGGCAGTTGGCCAGTGTCCCCTTGATCTTCTCGTAACGGTACTGCTCCACCGCGCCCCAGGCGGTCTGGACCATCTCGGGGACAATGCAGGCCACCTCGCGCTGGACTACCAACCAGTCGAGGTGCGCGCCGGCCAGGGCCTCGACACTGGACATGGGGTGGTCGAACACTACTCCCAAGCCGTGCCATGCGGGTTTCACGGCGAACGCGGCTTCTGCCGTCCCGTCCTTGCGGACTGTGATTTCATGGGCCATAGTGGGGTTCTCCTTTGGGTCGGGGTTATCGAAACAAGCTCTTGGTTTTCTCACGGCAGCGCTGGCTCAGGGTTGCGGGAGCCGGCTCAGGCGTGAACCCTTTCTCTTCGCAGTAGTGGCGGTAGGCCATCCGATCGCAGGCCGCGAAGTCCAGGCGCACATGGTCGCAGTAGTGGCGCAGGTCGGCCAAGAGGTGAATTACGCTGGCCTCGAACGGCGCGGCGTCGGCGGGACAGTACAGGGGCAGGGTCTTGCGGACGCGGGTACACGCATCGCGAGCAGTCATATCTCACTCCTCCATCTTCGCCAGCGGATCGACCGCCGGAGGGAAGGTCACTCGGCTGTCCTCTGGCTCCTCCAGGTGTTCCAATGTCTGGGCCATGTCGCCGGCCGCGGTGCGAGGGAGGGGAGCCTCTTGCGGGTCGGGACTCGGCAGCAGGGTAGCGTGGCGCAACCGCCGCGCATCATACTCCCCGCACGGCTGGCCCGTCAGTTGCAAGTCCGTGACCCAGTAGTCATCGTCCTTGCCCACCAGCAACCCCATGGCGCGCTTCACTGTGTCCAAGCGGTCGCCCTTGCCTGGACATGTCCACTCGGTGCCAAACGTAGGCACCGCTGCGAAGATGGGTGGAAACGGAAACATGACTCAGACTCCTTGGAAGGTGAAACGTAAACAGCGCCCTGGCGGCACGGCTCATCTCTAAGCTCAGGCGCCCTGGCGGCACGGTCGATTCTCAAACGCCCCACCCCGGGGCTCACCCTCCCGCAATCTCTTTTCCGTCGGGCGTGACCGTCAAGACCACATGGCGATGCGCAAGGAACTCCTTGTGTGCCCCAGTCAACACGTACAGACACGCCAACTCCGTGTCCAGCAGGATCGAACTGGGCCGACTCAGCCGGAACGATTCCCGCCGCGCCAAAGCCAGGGCCGCCGGAAACCGGGTCGTGTGAAATGGCATCATGGCATCGGCTCCGAAACAAGCCCCCAAACCGCCCACGATTGTGCCCGTGGGCCGCGCGGCCGCCCGGTCGATTCCCGGGGATCAAGCCGCCACAAGAAACGCAAACGGCCCGCCGTAGCGGGCCGTGGCGCGACCGGCGCGGCCGGTCAAACGCGGACCAGGGATTCGCGCGGCGCGCCGCCGCGCAGAACCTGTCGGGCCAGCTCCACGCACCGCGTGCAGTAGCTGCGCTCCCGTCGCAGGAGCGCATTCCCTCACCGCCCGCACTCTTCGCCATTGGCATCGGACATCCTCTGCCAATCCACTCCCGTGAACTCGTGCCGCTTGACTTGGGCAATCATGGCCGGACCTCCTTTGGGAAACGTAGGGCAACCAGGTCCAGCCCGTTGGGAACGGGCTGGTGGTGGTGGCCCTACGCCACCGCCGCAACCGGCCGCTTGCGGGACAAGCTCCCGTTCTGCGTCTCCGCGAACCCCTTGATCTCGTCGGCGAACCCGAAGAGCCGCTCCCATTGCTCCACGTACAGCGTGACCGGCATGCGCTGCAGACCGTACACACTCAGGGCGCCTTTCTGGCTGACCCTACAGGACAGCCGGCCGTTCCCGGCCGTGGCCTTGGCACTGGCCTCGGCAATCCCATCCAGCCGGCTCATCAGCACGATGGCCTTGGCAACGGGAAGGGTTTGCTTGGACAGGTTCTCCAAGATCAGGGCCTTTGTGCCCTGCTGGTCATTCCCGCGGAATAGTTCCGCGGCCTTCTCCGGAACGAGCTTGCCAGCGACCACCGCCAGCACTAGGTCCCGGTCACTCGGATTGGGACTCACGTTCGACATTGCGATTCCTTTGGGGTTGACGTAAACCATTGGCGTCAAACGGCTTGCGGCCGAATCGACGCCGCTACTTGACCAGAAAACGGCCCAAAAAATCCAACCAGGGGGTGGCCGACATCCTGCAAAATTGCAGGCGGTCGGCCTCCGAAAATACCCCGAACGCAGGGTGCCGCCTTCCAATCGCGGGGCTTCCCAGAGGTGGCAAAAATGCGGGTGGTTTCCACCCGAACGAGGGCAGGTCGCA
>CAYGZI010000311.1:0-7137 GCA_964354245.1 uncultured Planctomycetaceae bacterium | reverse complement strand
CCATGCACATGGTGGCGAAGATCATCGGTCCGATCGTCCACGTGGATTACGACGTGGGGCTGGTGATCTCGGGGGTCATCGTCCTGTTGTACATCTTCCTGGGTGGGTTGACGTCGGCGATTTACAACGAGGTGCTCCAGTTCTTCCTGATTGTGCTGGGGTTTTTGCCCGTCGTTCTCTTGGGCCTGAAGGATATTGGCGGGTGGCCGGGCCTGGTGGAGAAGCTGGACTTCCTGGCGATCGGCAAGGGGTACGCGCCGGGCACTTGGACGAGCACCTGGCAGCCCACGTCGTCGCCGGACGCCAACCCGATGGGCGTCGAGTGGTTCGGCGTGGCGATGGGCCTCGGGTTTGTGCTGTCGTTCGCGTATTGGTGTACGGACTTTCTCGTGGTGCAGCGGGCCATGGCGGCGGAATCGATGTCGGCCGCCCGGCGCACGCCCTTGATCGCGGCGGTCCCGAAGATGTTCTTTCCGGCCCTGGTCATCCTGCCGGGGATGATCGCCATCGCGCTCCATGCCGGCGCCGGCTCGGCCGGTTTCCTGCCCAACGACGACGCCGGAAAACTCGACTACAACATGGCCATGCCGTCGATGCTCGCCCGCTACCTTCCCCAAGGCTTGTTGGGGCTCGGGCTGACGGCCCTGCTGGCGTCGTTCATGTCCGGGATGGCCGGGAACGTCACCGCCTTCAACACGGTCTGGACCTACGACATCTACCAGAGCTACATCGCGCCGGGCCGCAGCGACAAGCACTATCTGTGGATGGGCCGGATGGCCACGGTCTTTGGAATCATCGTCAGCGCGGCGGCCGCGTATCTGGTCCGCTACTTCGACAACATCATGGACATGCTGCAACTGGTCTTCAGCTTCGTCAATGCCCCGCTGTTGGCCACGTTTCTCCTGGGCATGTTTTGGAAGCGGGCTACGGGGCACGGCGCGTTCTCCGGACTGGTGTGCGGCACTCTGGCCGCCGCCGCGCATCAAGCCCTGACCGGCCCCAAGGGGGCCTGGCTCGCCGAACTCCACACGTACAAGGGCGACATGGCCCAGAACTTCTGGACCGCCATTTTCGCCTGGAGCGTTTGCCTCGTCGTCACGATCGTCGTGTCGCTCCTGACCCGGCAGCAAAAATCGGACGACGAGATGCGCGGGCTGGTCTACTCGCTGACGCCGCGGATCGCCGAAGACCGCCGCCTGCCGTGGTATGCGCGGCCGGCGGTCCTGGCGGTGGTTGTGCTGGCAGGAAGCCTGTTCCTCAACGTTCTGTTCTGGTGAGCGAAACGCCATGAGCCTCGACATCCGCATCCCCATCGGCTACTTTTTCACGTTGGTCGGAATCATCCTGGTGCTTTTCGGGCTCTGGTCGAGCCCGGAGTTCGACGGGCTGCGCTCGCTCGCTCAGTCCGGTATAGGGGATCGCTTCGGAGTCAAGTTCTCGGGCCCGGAGATTTACGACCGGCACTCGCTGGGGTACAACGTGAACCTGATTTGGGGCGTGGTCCTTGTTGCCTTCGGGGCCTTCATGCTCACCATGGCCCACCGCGCGAGTCGGAAGCCCAAGGAGCCAACCGGGAACGCTTAACGAGACAGACGCCGCCCCGCACGAGGCACAACCATAGGAGACCCTTTGATGTTCCGAAGCACGGCACCGCTTGGGCTGGCAGCATGGATTCTGATCGGCACATGGTCCGTAGCGGCACCCGCCGCCGCGGAGCCTGCGGCAGCGGAGGCGGGCAAGGCCGCCACGGCCGAGCCCGACGCCCAACCGGCGAAACCCGTCGGGGACGATGCAGCGCAGCCCGCCAAGGCCGAGCCCCGGGGCCTGGAGAACTGGGACCTGGCGGTCATCGGCTTGTACTTCCTGGCCGTGGCGGGGGTGGCCTGGCTGGCCGCCAGGAAACAGAAGGATACCCCCGACGACTACTTCCTGGCCGGGCGCAACCTCGGCTGGTTCGTGATCGCCGCCTCGATCTTCTCCTCCAATATCGGCTCCGAGCACCTCGTGGGGCTGGCCGGCTCCGGCTGCACCGACGGCGTGGCCATGGCCCACTACGAGCTCCACGCCTGGTGCCTCCTGGTGCTCGCGTGGGTGATGATCCCCTTCTACTTCCGGTCGCTGGTCTACACCATGCCGGAGTTTCTGGAGAGACGGTTCACGCCCACGGCCCGGTGGGTCCTCTCGATCATCTCCCTGGTGGCCTACGTGCTCACCAAGCTGGCGGTCGGCATCTTTGCCGGCGGCGTGGTGTGCGAGGTCCTTTTGCCCGAAATGCAGCTCGACCTCGGCGGAGGCGTGGTCCTCCAGAGCTTCACGGTCGGCTCGATCATTGTGGTGCTGGCGACGGGCCTCTACACCGTGATCGGCGGCTTGCGGGCCGTGGCCTACACCGACACGCTACAGACCATCATCTTTGTCGCCGGATCGGCGATGGTCACGGTCTTCGGGCTGATCGCGCTAAGCGGGCGGCCCATGGGGTTCTGGGGAGAAGTCCCGCTTGCCGTGCGGATTCTGGGCGTGCTCGTCCTGGCGGGCCTTGGGCTGTGCGGGGCATTCCGGAAGACGCGCATCGCACGGTACGCCATTGCCGCCCTTCTGATCGTGGGCGCGATCCTGGTCGTTCAAATCTACAACTCGGCCCTTGCCGAGCGCCTTCCGGAAGGATGGCGCAACCTCAGAGAGCAGTGCCGAACAGAACAAGAACAAGAACCCGGCTCCAAGATCAAGATGTTCAATCTCTGGAGGCCCTTGGTCCCGGCGGGGATGGATGGGACCTGGGCCCCGGTGAAGACCGAGACCCGGATGGCCTGGTACTTCGGGGCCGAGGGGCATTTCCCCTGGCTGGGAATGCTCTTCTGCGCCCCGATCGTGGGCCTTTGGTACTGGTGTACGGACCAGTACATCGTGCAGCGGGCCCTCGGCGCCCCGAACGAGACGGTTGCCCGCCGCGGCAGCATCTGCGCCGCCTTCATGAAGCTGCTGCCGGTCTTCATCTTCATCATCCCGGGCATGATCTGCTTCGCCCTCGCGAAAACCAAGTTCCCCGGACTGACCGAGCTGGTTGCGGACGGCCAGCCCGTGCGGGCCAAGTGCCAGGCGGCCTTCCCGCTGATGGTCAAGTACGTTCTGCCGACGGGGATCCGCGGGCTGGTGGTGGCGGGGCTCCTGTCGGCGCTGATGAGCTCGCTGGCCGGGGCGTTCAATGCGTGCTCGACGCTCTTTACGATGGACCTGTATCGGAAGTTCCAGCCGAAGGCCACGCAGCACCAGTTGGTCTGGATCGGACGCGTGGCCACCGCGGCGATGGTGCTGATCGCCCTGGTCTGGATCCCGGTCATCCGCGGGCAGCAGGGGCTGTACTTCTACTTGCAGGCCGTGCAGGGCTACCTGGCGCCGCCGATCTTCGTGGTCTTCTTCTTCGGCGTGTTCATGAAGCGGCTCAACGGCAAGGGGTGTCTGGCCGCTCTGGTGGTCGGGTTCCTGCTCGGGCTGTTCCGCCTGGCGGTGGATACGCCGGTGACCCTGAAGCTGCCGGGATTCGAGGACGGGTATCGCGAGGGCTCGTTTCTTTGGATCGTCAACAACATTTTCTTCCAGTACTACAGCGTGTTCATCTTCCTGGTGAGCGTGGCCGTGATGATCGGCGTCAGCTATGCGACCGAGGCCCCCGCCCCCGAGCGGATTCGAGGACTGACCTACGGCACCGTGACCGAGGAGCAGAAGCGCAAGACCCGCGAGAGCTGGACCTGGGGCGACGTGGCGGCCTCGGTGGGCGTCGTCGCGGCGATCCTCGCGGCCTATCTCTACTTCATGGGCTGAAAGAGCACAAAGATGGGGTGACTGACCACAAAGGCACGAAGGACACAAAGCTTCGTGTCTTTGTGCCTTTGTGGTTCAATCGCTGATTGCCTCACCGCTTCTTCACCGAAACGCTCACCCCGCCTCCCTCCTGGTAGAAGACCGTCTCCAGATTCGGGTCGGTGGTGACCGCTTTGACGAATCCGGCGTCGGCCATGCGCGGGCTGACGTTGTGGGCGACGATCAGTCCGCCCGGGCGGACCAGGGGCAAGGTCTTCTGGAGGTAATCCACATAGCCCTCCTTGTCCGCGTCGATGAACACGAGGTCGATGGGGCCCTTCGCAGAAAGCTTCTTGGCCGTCTCGTGGCCGTCCCCTTCCACGACCGTTACCAGGTCGGCCACTCCGGCGGTGGCGAAGTTCTTCCGCGCCAGCGCGGCCGTGTCGGGGTCGATCTCGTGGGTGGTGATCTTCCCGCCGGTCTTGCGCAGGGCGGCGCTCATCCAGATCGACGAGATGCCGTTGGAGGTGCCGAACTCGACCACGCTTTTCGCGTCGATGGCCTCACAGAGCAGGCGGAGCAAGCGGCCGTCCTGCGGGGGCACGTTGAGCATGCGCCCTTGCTCGCGGTTGATCTGCTGCATGGCCTCGAGGATCTTCTTCTCGCCGTCGTCTTTGGGGACGGTGGTGCCGGAGAAGGAGGCCGACGAGCCGCCCCCCTTCGGCCCCATCCCGCCGCGCCCGCCGGGCCCCTTGCCCTTGCCCGGCGGCTGGGCCAACACCCCGTTCGCCGCGACCGACAACGCCACGATGCCCGCCAGAAACAAAGTCCGCAGTCTCATAGCACTCCTCCACCTCGGTTGACAAAGAAAGCCAGCGTCAAAGACATGGAATCACCCCCAATTGAAACACGACGGGAGCCCAAAGGTATCGGGGAGGCCCCGGCTTTTGTCCGGAAACCGGCGTAGGACGGAATTCAATTCCGTCCTACTTCTCTGCGTCAAACAACCTCCAACTGCGAGCGTCCCTTAGGCAGATCGAAGCAGACGATCACTTCCTCCTTGCCGCGGGTCCAAGTGCCCGGTTTCAGACCCAGCGGCCCGGCTACCTCGGCCAGCGCCTGGGGCTTGCCCGCCGCGGTCAGCTTGGGCACCGCGTCGCCGCGGGCCGCCACCGCGAGCGTGAACCGCGGGCAGGCAAACGGGGCGCGCAGGGCGAAAGCCGTAGGGCCGGCTCTGCCGGCCGGATCGCGGGCGGCCGGCAGAGCCGGCCCTACCGCCACTTCGATCCGCGTCAGCTCCTTGGCGGCCCAGTAGCGGGCGATCTCGCTGAGCGTCATCCAGATCAGGCGGTCGTAGCGGGCGTGCAGGCGCCGGACCGCCTCCTGGAAGACCCGGAAGCCCACCTCTTGCCCGTTATAGTAGATGCCGGGCCAGTGGCAGGCCATGATGGCCGGCTCGCCACGGTCGATGACCTCGACCATGCGGCCCTTCTTGAGGTCGGCGGTGATGAGGCGGTCCGCAGAGCCGGGGGAGGTGGCGTCCCAGCCGCCGAACCAGTCGTCGGTGCAGCCAACGATCGAGACCACGCACCGCGGGCTCGGCCCGTCCAGCCCGGAGGCATACTCCACGCGCGGGGCCACGCTCCGCGCATCGGTGAAGGCGTGCCGGAAGTAGTGCGGGATCTCCGTCTGGTACACGTCGCGGCACGCCTGGAGCGTGCCTTCGGCCAACTCGGGGAGGACCCCGCCGGCAAACCCGCCCGGCGTGGTGATCCCCTCGCACGGCAGGCCGAGGTTCTTGAGGATCCGCAAGGCGTATGCCATGTAATCGGCCAGTTGGTCGGCCGACTTGCCCGTGGTCCAGTCCCAGTTCTCCATGAAGCGGGCCGATCGCTCCTGGTAGGGCCGGCCCGTCTTGGTGTCGATCACCCAGGTGTGGCTGACCATCTCGGGGTGGATGTCCCAGTCGGGCACGATTTCGCGCCGGACCAGCTCCAGGCTATCGAGCAGCTCCCGGTGCGGCCAACCGGGCAGGTCGCGGTCGAGCCAGCCCACGCACGCCGGATAAGGCACGATCGAGTACTTGCCCTTCACGCCGTGCTCGCGGCACCAGCCGGCGAAGTTGCGGACAAAGGCATCGGGTATCTCCCGCGGCATTTGGCGCCACGGCTTCTGATACTCCTTGCGCTTGGGCCAGACCTCGGCGAACTGCGGCATGGCGAAGTGGGCCAGATTGACCAGGCAAGTCGAGTCGTCGATGATGAACGAAAGCGGCACGCGGCCCAACGGGTTGAGCACCCGGGCCGCGCCGGTGCTAAGCGGACGCTCACCCGGAAGCTGGGCCAGTGCTTCGATGGCCTCCGCGCCCAATGCGCAGGCGGCCAGCCCCGCCGCCCCGGTCCTCAAGAAGTCGCGTCGCGTGCCGTGCCACATGAGAGTGTCTCCCGTCGAGTAGAACAGGCATCCTGCCTGTTTGGTCGGGCGTGCTACTGAGGGCCGATTATACTGAGCGGCCACGCGCGAAGGAAATCGACGGCCCCGCGACCCCCGAGATTGGGTGGTCCTGTCGTGCATGGGCGAGACGCGGGAGCGAGCCCCGGTCTTGCAGCCCTGCCCGGTCAAGGGGATAATCTTGCCGCGGGGCAGCAGTCCGAGCTTGTGAAAAAATGGGGACTGGCTCCGAGCCGATCTGCGAGAACCTCGGGAAGGCGGCCTCCGGCGAGGTGCCTGTCCCCATTTTTTCACAAGCTGTCCCTTCTAGGAGGTTCTTCGATGAGCTACGTAGCTGAACCGGCGCCGGCACGCAAGCGCGTCTTTTCGATCGACGCCCTCCGCGGGTTCGACATGTTCTGGATCATGGGCGGGCTGCCGCTGGTGATCGCCATCATCAAGATCTTCTGCGACCAGCCCCCCGCGTGGCTGGCAGATAAGCCCGGGTGGCTCCAAGACCTCTTCACGCTCGAAACCCAGACCGGGCACGCGGCGTGGGAGGGCTTCACGGCCTGGGACATGGTCATGCCGCTGTTTCTCTTCATCGTGGGCGCGGCCATGCCGTTCTCCTTTGCCAAGCGCCGCGAGGCGGGCGAGCCGATCGCCGACACCTACTGGAAGATCCTCCGCCGCGTCTTCATCCTCTGGGTGCTGGGCATGGTGGTGCAGGGGAACCTCCTGGAAATCAGCAATCCTGTGAAGCCTGTCCAACTCTTCTTCTTCTCCAATACGCTCCAGGCCATAGCCGTGGGCTACTTGGTCTCGTCCATCTTGCTCTTGCACTTCCCGCTGGTGGTGCAGGTCCTGGTGGTGGTCTTGCTCTTGGTGGGCTACCACCTGCTGCTGCTC
>CAYGZI010000310.1:0-7145 GCA_964354245.1 uncultured Planctomycetaceae bacterium | reverse complement strand
CGCGACGGCACGCAACCGAACAGGCGAAAAACCGCATTTGATTCACAGCCTCTCATCCCTCATCCCTCATCCCTCGTCCCTCGTCCCTCGTCCCTCGTCCCTGCCCTCCAACCACCGACGACTCCGCTTGCCAAGACCATCAGCCCGAGCATCGCCGGCTGCCGGTAGCGGATCGAGCTGACGAAGACCGCGTGCAACAGCGTGAAGTAGACCGCCGGCAGCCAGCACAGAACATAAGGCCAACCGCGACGCAGGGTCCGGGCCGCTCCCCAGATGCCTAACGCCAGGATCGGTAGATATGTGATCGCCACGCCCCAACGGACCGGCCAAGCCGACATGCCGGGCTCGTTGGGCCAGACGTTCCACATCCGCACGAGTTTGACCGCCGCCAGCTCGGCCGCGCGGCCCGGGTTGTTGCGGGCCCAATCCACGGCCTCAGCCCGGAGCCGGGCGTCAAGCTGGTACTCCCAGTCGCCGGACGCCGTGGCCGCTGGGTCGGCGCCCACGATTTGGCCCCGCAACTCCTTGGCAACCGGCTCGACCAGCTCGAAGTTGCTGGCGCCGGTGGCCTGGGGATTCCAGCCGTCGTAGAGGCTGGCGCCGACCTGGAGCGTGGTCGGCACAAACCGGCCGGTCACGCAGGCATTGCGGACCCACCAGGGGACCATCGCGGCGGCCAGACCGACCAGCATCGCCACGCCGAGCCCGAGGTGGCGCAGACGCGGCCGGCCGAACAGCAGGCCCATGGCCACGGCAAACGGGATGAAGAGCAGCCAACTGGGCCGCATCAAAGTCGCCGCCCCGGCGGCGAGTCCCGCGCCTAGAGCGAGCCCTATTGCCGGAAAAGGGGACAGGTCCAATTTGTGCGAAGCCGGGCACCAACCGAAGGTTGGTCGCGGGCCGTTCCGGCAAATTGGACCTGTCCACTTTTCCCGCCAGGCCGCCATCCAGAGGCCCAGGTGGAGCAGCATCAGGGGGCAAAACGGGGCCTCGCTCAGCACCAGGACGCCCGCCGCAATTGACCCGGGATAGACTGCGGCCATTGCCGCAGCCAAGAGCCCCGCCCAGGGATTGAAGAGCTTCCAAGCCAGCCAGCCCATGGCAGCGACCGCGGCCGTATCGAGCACAGCACTCAGTGCCCTTCCCCACATTATGGGGGGGTCATCCGAAAGGAGAAGCAACGGGGACAGCAGCATTGGATACCCTGGCGTCCGGAAGACGCGAAATCCGTCCGGGCCATACTGATACGGCTCGCCGCAGGCGATCTCTTGGGCCAGGACCCAGTAGCCATCGCTATCGCCGAAGCCGAATGGCCCGCTGCCCTGGCGATCCAGCCGCCCCTGCCAATACCAGCCGGCGGCCAGTCGCAGTCCGAGGGCTACGATCAGCACGCAGGCCAGGCACTTGGCGGGCGAGAGGCGCATGGGTCGGGTCGCTGCGGGCGCGAGAAAATGGGCGAGGTATGGTACTTCGCACCGCCCGGAAGGGTCAAGCCAAGATGGGTAAGGAGTAGGCAGAGGGCAGAGGGCAGCAAACGGTAGATCGTAGGTGGTAGGTGGCATGTAGGGCTCCCTACCTACCACATGCCACCTACCACCTACTGCCTACTCTCCATAGACATCACCCGGCCAGTCAGTATACTGCTATCTTCACGCCGTGCCGGCGTTGCTGGCACTGCTAGCATCGGGAGGGACGCGGACCAACCCAGTTTCGTTCAGACAGGAGGGAACGTATGGCGTCGAGTTTACCGGACTATCTGGCGGCAGCGCGACCCGTTCCACAGGCGAACCGGGCCGCATGGTACAAGAACGTGGCCCAGACCTACGCCGGGGTGATGCTCTGGTATGTGTTCTGGCGGGGGTTGGCCGGTGCCGGAGGGTTTGGCGGGAGCTTGGCGGCGGGGATCTGGCCGCCGCTGCTGGCGATCCTGTTGGGCGGACTGATCTGCCATTTTCTCTTCTACTTGGTGCCGGGCTTGTTGGGGATGAGCAACGGGCTGCCACTGTACGTCGTCGGCACGTCCACATACGGAGCCCGAGGCGGGTTGTACATGCCCGGGTTCCTGATGGGAGTCCTGCAATTCGGATGGCTTGGGGTGAACGCCTGCATGGTGGCGGAGGTCCTCTGTCGATCGTTCGGCGCATACTTGGGCGCGGGCGGGACCCTGACCGTCCCCAACCCCTTGCACGCCGCGATTGCCGTAGTGTTCGCGGCTGGAGCGGCCTTCATGGGGCTTAAGGGCATCCAGTACGTCGCCCGCGTGGCGAGCTTCTTTCCATTGATTCCGATCGTGGTCTTGGTCGTCCTTTTTGCGACGACGGTCGGCGGCCTCGGCAAATTCAAGTCTGACGACGTGGTGCAGGCCGGCAGGAACGCTTTTGCCCAAGCCCAGACCGATCATGCACAAGCCGTCCAAAAGGCGAAGACCGACGGCAAAGAACCACCCGCGGCGCCCAAGGCCCCGGGCGAGCCGATGTCGGCTTATGCCATTGTCCTCTTGCTGGTGGCGGTGGTGGTCGGATTCTTCGCGACGGCCGGCGCCGCAGGCGCGGACATCGCCATGAACAGTCGCGATGCCCGAGACGTGCAACTGGGCGGTCTGATCGGGATTGCTCTAGCGACGCTCTTCGCCGGTGGGTTGGCCATCCTCATTGTGGCAGGGGCTTACGGGACGCCGGACGCCCTGCCGAAGTCCGACTTAGGCAGTTACCTGGACCCGCTGCACCTGATTACGAAGACCCTCGGTGACACGTGGAGCAAGGTGATCCTGGTTCTGCTGGCGATTTCGGCGTTTCCAGGTGGATGTTTCTCGGCCTACATAGCCGCCACGAGCTTCAAGACGACCATGCCCAAGGTCAACCCGTTCGTCTCCGTCGGCATCGGCACGCTGGTGTCGATTCTGTTGGCAGTCACGGGATGGGCGATGCAGGTGATTCCGTTTTTCGGCATTATCGGCGCGTCGTTTGGCCCGGTGTGCGGGGCGATGCTGGCCGACTACCTGCTCTCCGGCAACAAGTGGGCCGGACCGCGGGCGGGATTCAATCCGGCGGGCTGGATTTCGTGGGCGATCGGTTTTGTCGTCGGTGCGCTGAACTTGGTGCTGGAGTTTCTGGGGAAGCCCCCGGTGATCCCCTGTGCCCCGGTGGCGGCCTTTGTGGTCGGCTTCGTGCTCTATGTCGTGCTGGCCAAGGCCGGTCTGGAGAGCAAGACCGTCGCAATGCCGCAGGCGGGGCCACGAAAGGCCTGAAAACCGCGCAGACAGACTTCCGAAGTCTTCAAGACTTCGGAAGTCTTTGCTCCAGACGACCTCTTGGTCAACAACGCCGAGCCGCGGCCGCCCGCCGCGGCTCGGTGCGTTTTCTGGCGGAACTCGCCGTGGCGGGCCGTCGGGTCCCGCTCTATAATGGTATGGTGGTCCCGGGTGTTCCCGATCAGGAGGCACGCATGAGCATTCAACTGACGGCCGTGTACCAACAGGTGCCGGAGGGCTACATCGGCTTTGTCGAGGAACTCCCGGGAGCCAACACCCAGGGAGCCACCTTGGAGGAAGCGCGCGCCAACTTGCAGGAGGCCGTGGCACTCGTCTTGGACGCCAATCGCGAGCTGGCGCGTCAGGCGGTCGAAGATCAGGACGTGATCCGCGAGCCACTTCTCATCTCCGCGCCATGAAGCGACGCGAGCTGATCCGCCATCTCGAGGCGCATGGGTGTGAGTTTCTGCGAGAAGGCGCCAATCACACGATCTACGTAAACCGCGTGGCCCGCAAGGCGTCCTCGATCCCCAGGCATAGGGAAGTCAACGAGTTCCTCGCACGCAAGATATGCCGGGACTTGGACGTACCGGAACCCTGATCCGTTCTCCATCGACGGCGGTGAGGCTCGCACTATGGGCCCGTACCCCTGGAAGGGCGGTCGAGCCGCAGTTGGCCGCGATCGACCTCGGCAAGGATCCCGCCGGGGAAAGTGCGTTTCTGGGAAGCGCGCGGGGTGGCGCCTGCGCGAGGCAAGGCCATCCCGGCCAGTAGATCCCACTCCTCAAAGCCCATCGCCTGAAGCGGCCAATCCTGCTGCCGCCAAATCGCCATCAGCAGCTCGCGCACGACGTAGCGTGGCTGCCCTTGGAGCCCATCGATCGCGACGCAAACTTCGCCGCCCGGACTGAACATCACCGTCCGGGCCGCCAGGTCCTCGACGACCCCGTCCGCAACCGACTGCACCTCGCCCGCCAGCCGGCCGAGGCGCAGCAGGGCGTCGATCACGCCGGGGTTGTACTGGGCCGCAAGGCGGGGCAGCAGCTCGGTGCGGATCCGGTTCCGCGTGAACTGCGGGTCGTCGTTGGTCCGGTCGTGGCAAAACGGCTGACCGATCTGGGCAAGATAGGCCAGCACTTCGGCCCGGCGGACCTCCAGAAGCGGGCGGACGAGCGTGGCTGCGGGCCCGAGGGGGCGGACCCGCCGCATCCCGGCCAGGCCGGCGATCCCGGTCCCGCGGAGGATGCGGTGCAGGATCGTCTCGGCTTGATCGTCGGCGGTGTGGGCGGTGACGACGTATCGGGCCCCGAGGCGGGCCGCTGCTTCCTGAAAGAACTCGTAGCGGGCCCGGCGTGCAGCCGCTTCCAATCCATCCTGCGCACTGGCCGCCAATTGCCCGGGCAAGGCCCGGCCGATTTCACGGTGTACCCCGATCTCCCGGCAGAGCTGCGAGACGAATGCTTCGTCGGAGTCCGACGCTTGGCCGCGCAGGCCGTGGTTGAAATGGGCAGCCAAGAGCCGCCCTTCGCCATCGGTCTTCATCGCCTGCAAGGCCCGCAGCAGGGCCACGCTATCGGCCCCGCCCGAGACTGCCACCAGGACGGAGACCTCGTGCCAGGCGGCCTGGGGCCAGACGATGGCCAGCTTGGATTCCAGTGGGCGGAGGGGGGGCATAAGGGGAGTCGCGGCAGATATTGGGGGGTTCGGTTGCCACCTTCTGTCGTGGTCGGGGGGGTTCACCCAGTGGGTCTGCGCGGCCTGAGGCGGGTTGTTGGCTCGCCGGGTCGGGGCGGTCTGGTGAGCCTTTCCCGCGTTTTCGACGTTTGCCGTAAACTGCGCGACCGGCAAGGTTTATCTTGTCCTAAACCGGGCTCCCCCCGGTTGCGTTTCTTCCAAGGTACGGTAATAATACTCGGGGTCGATTTGTGTCATTAGATCCCGTAGTCACTATTGTAACAACTTGCATCCGACAGTCTTCGGCGGGTCGATAAGGCCGGCGCCGGGGGCCGGTCGCGAGTAGAAGGTGACTGAATCCGCACTGAGGCTGTAAGAGATTTGGGAGCAAGAGTTATCCCAGGTTGGAGAGCCGGTCACGCGATGCACTGGATAGCGATCCTCTTGCGGTGCTTTTTGGGTTGGACGCCGGGCGGTTCCCCGAGGGACCGGTCCCTGTTTCTCCCGGCGCCGCTTGGGAGGATGGACGTTTCCGTGCGGGGCGCAGGCCGCCGCTGGATGGGCTCTTCCGCCGTTTGGATGTCGTTTTGCCCGATGTTGGAACCGTTGAGCGGACCACGCAGTGTCGAGGCGGCGCCCTGCGCTTGGGGCGATGGGGGCGGAGGGAGGTGGCCGCCTCCGGGCTACTGCGGGTCTCCAGGCTTCCGGTTCTCTTCCAGCGTATAGCGCGGGTTCGGCCGCTGCCGCGAGGCACTCGCGATGGATCGCAGCGGGGGGCCCATCCGTGCCCGGGAATCTGATCATTAGCATCGTGGTGTCGGTGGTCGCCGCCAGCGGCCTGACCTTCACCCTGATGAAGCTCTTGGACCATCTGCGGCGGCGGGACGCCGAGTCGCAGGCGAGCGAGATCGTCGAGCGCGCCAAGGAGGAGATGGAAAGCCGGCGGCGCGAGGTCGAGCTGGAGCTGAAGGAGATGGACCTTCAGCAGAAGGCGGAGGCGGAGAAGGAGTTCCGCAGCCTTCGCGAGGAGCTCCACCAGCGGGAGCGGATCCTCGACAAGCGCCAGGACACCCTGGAGCAGCAGGCCGAGCAGCTCCGCAAACAGGAGAAGATCGTCGAGGCGACCCAGCGCAAGCTGAGCGAGCGGATTCAGGACGTCAACCGCCGCAAGGAGGAGCTCTCCAAGCTCCTGGACCTGCAGCGTCAGACGCTCCACGAGCTCAGCGGATTGAGCCGCGACGAGGCCACCAAGCGGCTCCTGGAGATGCTCGAGACCCAGTTGCAGCAGGAGGCCGGGGCGGTCGTCCTCAAGCACGAAAAGCGGATCGCCGAGACCTGCGAGCAGAAGTCCCGGGAAGTCCTCCTGACCGCGCTGCAGCGGTATGCCGCCGCCCACACCGCCGAGACCACGACCAGCTCGGTGGGCATCCCCAACGACGAGATGAAGGGGCGGATCATCGGCCGCGAGGGGCGCAACATCCGCGCCTTCGAGAAGGCCACCGGAGTGGACGTGATCATCGACGACACCCCCGGCGTGGTCATCGTCAGCGCGTTCGACACGATCCGCCGCGAGGTGGCCCGGATCGCGCTGGGCAAGCTGATCGCCGACGGCCGGATTCACCCTTCGCGCATCGAGGAGATCGTCGCCGAAACCCAGGAGGAGCTGGAGCGCCACATCCAGAAGCTGGGCGAGGCGGCCTGCCAGGAGGTCGCCGTCCACGGCCTGCACGAGCGGGTCGTCCACCTCTTGGGCCGGCTCCACTTCCGCACCAGTTACAGCCAGAACGTGCTGCGGCACTCGATCGAGGTGGCGTTCCTGGCGGGAATGCTCGCCGAAGAAATCGGTCTGGACGGCGTCCTGGCCCGGCGCTGCGGCCTGCTGCACGACATCGGCAAGGCGGCCGACCACGAGGCCGAAGGGGGGCACCCCAAGATCGGGGCCGACCTGCTAAAACGCTACGGCGAGGGGCGCGAGGCGATCCACGCCGCCAGCGGACACCACGACGACCTCCGCGTGGAAAACCCCTACACGCTCCTGGTCGCCGCCGCCGACGCCTGCAGCGCCTCGCGGCCCGGCGCACGGCGCGAGACCCTGGAGCGCTACGTCAAGCGCATGGAGGAGCTGGAGACCAGCGCCGGCGAATTCGCCGGCGTCGAGCAGGCTTATGCGATCCAGGCCGGACGCGAGCGGGACGCCGTCCGCGCACGCCTGGCGGGCGGC
>CAYGZI010000309.1:0-7159 GCA_964354245.1 uncultured Planctomycetaceae bacterium | reverse complement strand
ATCCTTTCTCCTGGCGGCACGGAGGCCAGCCGTGGGTCGGACCTTCTGCGTGGTCAACCAAAAAGGGGGGGTCGGAAAGACCACCACCGCAATCAACTTGGCCGTCGCCCTGGCCAAGGCCGGTGCCCGCACCCTCCTGATCGACTTGGACCCGCAGTGCAACGCCACCTCTGGCCTCGGCCAGACTCCCACCACCTCCCATCCGCTCGTCGCCGCAACGCCGCTCACACGCTCGTTGTGCCCCACCGCCACCAAGGGCCTCGATCTCCTCCCCGGCTCCCGGGCCTTTCGCGACGTGGAAGCCCTCAACCGGGAGAACGGACAAGCGGCCCGCATCCAGCAACAGTTGGCGGCTGGCCTGTGCGCCTACGACTTCGTCTTGATCGACTGCCCGCCCTCGGTCGGCCCGCTGACCCGCACCGCCCTGGCCAGCTCCACCGAAGTCCTCATGCCCATCCAGTGCGAGTATTTCGCCATGGAAGGCCTGGCCCAGATGATCGAGGTCATCCGCGACGTCATGCAGTCCCGCCCCAAGCAGCTTCAGTTCGGCGGGATCCTGCTGACCATGTACGACCCCCACCTTGAGCTCACCTACGAGGTCGAAGCCGAGGTGCGGGATTTCTTCGGAGAGATCGTCTATCGAACCGTTATTCCGCGGGACGTCACCGTCGCCGAGGCCCCCAGCCACGGCAAGTCCGTCCTCGACTATGCCCCTCGCAGCCGCGGCGCCCGCGGGTATGTCGAACTCTGCATGGAGGTGCTTGAACGTGAGTAAGGAAAAGCGATTGGGACGCGGGCTCGAGGCACTCCTGGGCCGGCTCGCCCCGAATATGGATCCGCCAGTAGGACAGGCTTCCAGCCTGCCTCCAGTAGGACGGGTTTCCAACCCGTCCTCCCCAACAGACCCCCCAGTAGGACAGGCTTCCAGCCTGTCATCCCCATCTTCCCCTGCAAACCCACCCCACGGGAGCGTTGAAATCCCCTCTGACATACCGGCTCCGGATTCCACTCCGGCCGCAATCCACCATAAAGCGGGGGAAGACCAACCGCCATCCTATCCCGAGACAGCGCCGTTTCCCCAGGAATCTGGTCCCAGCGGCCTGGACGATGCCTACGGCCAACTGGGAACCGCCTACGAACTCCCGCGCACGCCGCCGCGGCGGCCATCGCTCCCCGGCATGGGATCGGTCGCCCAATCCCTAGGCGCGCTGGCTGTCGGCCGCGGACAGGCGCCCAGCCCGCCGCCGGCTGCCATCGAGCCCGAGGCCGCCGAAGTCCCACCCCCACCCGGTCCCCTCCGTCTTCCGATCCGGCAGATCCGGAGCAACCCCTTCCAGCCCCGCCACGACTTCGAGGAAGACGATCTACAGTCGCTTTGCGACAGCCTGCGGGCCCACGGCCTCTTGCAGCCGATCGTCGTCCGCCGCACGGGCGACGGCTATCAGTTGGTGGCCGGCGAGAGGCGGCTCCGTGCCGCGGTGAAGGCCGGATGGAGCGAGGTGCCCGTCCAAGTCGTCGAGGCCGAGGATCGCCAGATGGCCGAGCTGGCCTTGGTCGAGAACCTCCAGCGCAAGGACCTGAACGCGATGGAAAAGGCCGGGTCGTTTCAGCGGTATCTCCAAGAGTACGGCTGCACCCAAGAGGAGTTGGCCGCTCGCCTGAAGCTGGACCGCTCGACCATCTCCAACTTCATCCGCCTCCTCGAGTTGCCCGAGGAGGTCCAGCAGTCGCTCCGCGAGGGGAAGATCACCCAAGGCCATGCCCGGTCCCTGTTGCCGCTGGGCGACGAGCGCGAGCAGGTGGCCCTCTGCCGGCGGATCCAGGAGGAGGGTCTTAGCGTGCGCCAAACCGAGGCCCTGATTCAGCAGATGGTCGAGCAGGCCGACGCCGAGCCGCTGGGCCTCGTCGGCCGGGACGGCGGCAAGTCCCGCCTCCGCCGCCCGGTCAGCGAGCATCTCGCCACTCTGGAGCAAGAGTTCCGCGCCGCACTCGGCGCCCGCGTAAAGATCACCCATTCGACCCGCGGCAAGGGCAAACTCCAGATCCATTTCACCTCTCACGAGGAATTCGAGCGGATCCGCGAACATATCTGCGGCCCCGCGCGTCCCGGACTCAGGACCCAGGCCGGCTAATTGCCTTCTCGCCGCCCAAGCATTACCATAGAGTACATGACCGGTCGCCCCCTCACCCAGAGGGATCGATTACGGGGCGTAGCGCAGTCTGGTTAGCGCATCTGCTTTGGGAGCAGAGGGTCGGCGGTTCGAATCCGCCCGCCCCGACCTGTAAAGCCTTGCGGGACAATGAGTTACGCAAGGCTATTTTTGTCGGGTGATGGTGAGAAAAGCCCCGGTGCTAGGCCGGTGCTAGGACAGAGCTACCCCACGACTTTCAAGGCCGCCACCAGGTCACGATTTCCGACTTGCCGGGCCCACTTCACCACGGCACCCCGGGATACACCTAGGATTTCGGCAACCTGTTTCGGCCTATCCATCCGGAGCGCCCGGGCAAGATCGTCCGTGACGATTGGAGTGAGGTGGTTGCCGGGGCCGTGCGCTGGCCACGACCAGGGGCCCATGAATCCCGACACCTTCACCTCGCCGCCTGCCAGCCGGCAGAACACCATGTCGCCAAGCCGAGCCTGAGGGATGGGGATGTCGAGGGCCGGGACTGACGGCCTCGCCTTCGGACGTGCCTCCTGCAAAACGGACGGCCCCGCTGGTGCGTCCCCGGGGGCTAAGGCGGTTGTCCATTCATCTTCGGCTTGCGGCACGCTCTGGAGCGGTTCTGGGGGCTCGGCGGGTACAGGCTTGACCGTCTCCTTGGCCGCGGTCTTGCCGGAGACGCCAACGGCCTTCCCGGAGACGCCAACGGCCTTGCCGGCGGCGTCGCGAGCCTTCGATTTGTCCAGAGGTGGTAAATTTGCCACCTCTGCCCCCGGCTGGTCTCCGCGACGTTCCTTCTGTCTTTCCTTAGCCTGTTTGTCGTAGTAGTCGAATGCCCGGGCCCCAACCATCGCCTTATCTTCCAGGTCCCCCAGCGGCTTCCCGTGTTCCTTGAGGAACCGGATGAGATACTCGCGCGGAATGCGCCGGTGTTGCGATCCGGGAATCCGGTAGCCCTTCAGCCGGCCCGAATCAATCCATTGTTTGACGATGCTCGGGCCCGCCTTGCAAATCTTGGCGACCTGACCAGTCGTGAAGACCTCCTCGCCGACAATCGGCCGCCGTTCGGTTCGCTCAGCTTCCACAGGCTTGACCGGTACCTCGATTGCAGCAGCCCCCACGGCCGCGGCTGCCACCCGACCATTGCCGTTGGCGTGCCCGTTGCCGCTCGCCGATTCCAGCGCGACCGGCCGGGGGAAGCGACTGGCGTAGTTGGACGCCGGCAGGAATGTCCGGTCGATGTAATGCTTCGTCGTCATTCCGACCGACGTGTGGCCCATGCTCTGCTGTGCCGCCTCGATTCCGCCAAGCTGGCAGGTCCACGTGGCGGTGGTCCGCCTCATTTTGTGCGTCTTGTTCCGGTTCCCTCCGGGCAGGCCCGCCGCTTTCAGAATCCGGTCGTAGTGCCGGTCGTAGGTCGTCCGATCCCGGTCCCACGGAAAGAACAGGCCCCGCGTTGGTTCGACAATCCTCCGCAACGCCAACACCGTGTCTGGGGCCACCCGCCGCATTTCGTCCTGAGCCGTCTTCGCATCCTCTGCCCGGGCTAGGATCGTCCCCGCCTCCAGGTCCACGTCCGGCCATCGCAGACCCAGCAAGGCACCCTTGCGGAATCCGGTATCGAGTGCCGTCAGCAAAAACGCTTGCCACCAAAGCATCCCAGGGATGCCTGCGATGTAGGTGCGAATGGTCACACAGGCCGCCACAAGCCGCGATACTTGCTCCGGCGTCCATGCGGTCGGGGTCCGACGCAACACCTTGAACGGGCACTTCGCGTCCGGCCATGCCGGCACGTATCGCCGCTCCGAAGCCCATTTCCACAGACCCCGGAGCCGGCTGAACTCGACCACTACGGTGGTCTGATTCCCGCCGTGATCCAGCCGCCAACGGCAGTACCCCAGTAGGTTCGCGTCGGTCAGGTCTGTCAGCGTGGGCTCGGGCCCTTGGAGGTACTCTCGGAAGTGACGCAGGAGAAAGCGGTATAACTGGATCGTCTCCGGCTTCAGGCCGGCAAGGTGTCGGGGCAGGTAGATGGTCTGGAAGAAGTCGGCAAGCGAAGTATCAGCGGGGACGGGATCGGGCATGGGAAATACCTCCCCAAGAAACGGCAAGCCCGACCTGGCTCTGTGTACGCGGCTGTGACACCGCGTGGCTGCCCTTGCGGGAAAGCCGAGCCAAGTCGGGGTTGCCGTGCGTTGCGGATTGGAAACGCATGGGAGATCGTCACAGGGCCAAAAGCTTCACACGCCCGCCAAGATACGCCCCGCCAGCCAGCCGTGTCAAGCCCTGTCCGCCCCGCCCGCACGGGCGAAACGGGAGTCGGCTACCGTTTTGACTCTGGAGGGAGCCTGTCCACCCCGTCCGCCCGGGCGAAACACTACAACTGGGGGCCTCCCGAAGCTATCTTGCCTATCTTGACCGCGTAGGATCGCTCAGGTTGCGTCCGCGGGGGTCGGGTCGATACTTGGGAGCCTGCCCGCCTGGCCGCTTGCGTGGGGCATGGGAGGACTATCGCCTCCGTCGCTCCGGACGCAACTCGGGCGACGTGGGGCGGTTTAGCGGGGCTGTCTGGGGCCGTGCCGCCTGGACGAGCCGCAGGCGTTCGCCATGAAAGGTGGCCTTGAGGTGATCCAACACGACTTGCCGGCCGCCGTCGGGGATGAGTTGTTCCAAGTCGCGAAAATGTCTAACCCAACCATACCATCCGACCCAGCCATTTCCGGCCGCCTGAATGCCCGCCTCTTCATATTGCTGGAGCCGAGGTTCTTGCCGAACTAGGTCCTGCCAGCTTTGCATCACAACCTCATAGAAAAACCGGCGTCGAGGGTCACGATCCCCGACGCCGGCCATGGAATACGAAGTTGGCTACGAGCCAAAGTCGTATCGAAAGACTCGTTACGGGGCCGCCCCGGTGCTTTTCACGCCGGCTCGCCAATTTGCCAAGCTGACGCCGAAGTCGTGAAACCCGCGGAACTGGATTCCCAACGTGTCAAAATCCGTGTCGGCCGACTCGATGGTCGGGGCCGTCTGTCCGTCCAAGTAGGCAATTTCGACCACGGGCAAGTCGGCCGGGTTGGCGAGAAGATACCACGCGGTGGCACTGCTGCCGGCAATCGAGGCATTGCTCAAGTAGGCCGACTCCAGGGGAAGAAAGCGATTCTGCCAGATGTTCGCGGTCAAGGCTTTGGTTGAAGCCGTGGTATCGCGAATCTCGCCGGAGACGTACAACCTCTTGGCAGTCGCACCGATTGCCGCCGGGTGAAGGAGAAGCCGGGGGGCAACGCCAGTCGGCCCGCCTTCGGCGTCAACCATGCCGACGAAAGCCTGATTTGCCACGTCCAGGCTCGTACCGGCGTCGGCCAGCGCGGAAACCGTGCCGGTGATGAGGTTTGCACGGGCCGCGGTGAAAAATGCCGCGTCGTCAAGAAACTTTGTCCAGAAGACGCGATTCAAGGCGAGTCCCGCACCACGGCCCAGCCGATTTCGCAGGTCGTCGAAGGCGCCGAGGTCGTCATTCACGATTTGCGTGCGGGAGAGGACGAGCAGCTTTGCGTAGGTCTTCGCTTGCACCGTGTACGATTCCTGACCCATCGTCCCGTGCTTGATAAGGCCGGCGGGCGGGAGTTCCTCATATTCCACTTCAGCAGTGAGTCGATAGCAGGTCGTTTCCTTAAAATCGGAGACGGGCCGCGGGCGACTGATTGCCGCGTAGGTTTGTTCCACCGCCGTGAAACCCTCAAGCAAAATCTTATTGGCCCCACCGCTCAAAATGCCCGCCACGTCGGCATAGGACGGAACGCCGGCCGCTTGAATGCCTTTGGCCGGCATCGCGTACATCAGGACTTCGCGGAGATTACCGCTGGTGACGCGGTGCCTGCCACCTTGCCAGCCGTTGGCGTTCGCAGCGTGCAGCAACAGTTCCTGAAGGCCGATCCCACGGAAGCGGTCGCTCGCCTCCAGTACTTCCGGCTTGAACGCCTTCTCCATGTCCCTCAGTCCGGCAGTCCGGCAGAAGGCCGCCTCAAGAACATCGGGCGAAGTGTCCCGGCTGGAGCTGTGGATCGCCGGGCCCGTGGGGCGTTCACTGCGAATGGCGTGCAACTTCTCATCGTTCAGTTGCGACGCCAGCAAGTCCCGCTCGAATGCCACAACGTCCACCTCGCCGGCCACAGCCCGAAGCATTTCGGTATGGGCCTTCGCCCGCAGGTTTCCATCGTGGAACGTCGCTTGATTCCAAACGGCCTCGATACGCTCGCGGGCCGTCACGTCTTGAGTGGTTGTGGTTTCCATCTTTGCTCCTTTGGCACTGATAGCCACTTGTGTTCCGCTGTCGGCACCGACGGGCAGGATGGATACCTCCCTCAATCGGCCGCTTCGGATAACGGTTAGACCAGATTCGCCGGCCGTCAGCATTCGCCCATTTAGCGATACTTGCTCACGCGCCCGGATTGATTCGCGTTTCTCGGGTAGAAAGCCAATAGACGCCTGCAATGTGATCCCGCTCCGGGCCAAGGCTACGACCTTCTCGCCGGCCGCCGTCGCCGTGGTCAAGGTGCCCTCAACCAGAATCCGGCCGGCGTCGATACGGGCCTTGCCCTGTCCTACGATTGCGTCAAGCCCCTCGCCATGATCCGCAAGAAGCGGCACGTCGCCCGATACGTCGGCACCCTTCAAGTCGATAGCGACTTCGCCGAAGCCGCTCACCCGCATCGTTCCGCCACCGTAAGCGAGGATGGTGATTCGTGGGGCCTTGGTTGTCCCATCGGCCGAGGCCTGGATTTCGATAGGTCCACAGGCAAGCAAAAGTGTGTCGGTCATGGCGGGGCCTCAAACTTGTTGGTCGCATTCCCGATACGGACGAGGTCTTCCACGCTCTTGACCAGGGTGTCCATCTTGGTCTTTACAAAGTCGTTAAACCGGGCTTGCTGATTTCGTCCCTCTCTTACCTCATTGATGTAATTGGCCCTCGCCGCGTACTCTTCCTGCGTGCCTAACAC
>CAYGZI010000308.1:0-7162 GCA_964354245.1 uncultured Planctomycetaceae bacterium | reverse complement strand
TCAAAACTCGCCAGCAGCCGTTTTGTACATTCGGACTTGGAGCTTTCGATTTGTTTCGGATTTCGGATTTCGTGCTTCGAGCTTGGTTGCGGCCATGCCTCGTTATGCTAAAGCATAACCTACGGCTGAAGCATAACCTACGGCTTTGACTCCTTCTCGGCCAGCAACGCTTCGATCGCCTGCCGGAGCGAGTCCCGCGTAATGCCGGAATACTCCACGTCGAGCCAACGGATCTTGCCGGTCGAGTCCAAAAGGTAGACGCGCGGCAACTGCCTGGTGGCCACCCGGGCGAAATACGCCCCGTCGGCGTCCATGAGGTTGGGGAACTTCGCGCCGGCTTCCGCGACGGCCTTCCGGGCGGCGTCGGGATTCTCCTTCACGTCGATGCCGACGGCCCGGACGCCCTTGTCGCCAAACGGCTCCAGCACGTCCCCTTCCAGCTTGCGAAGGGCCTGCTTGGCATAGCCGTTTTCGCTCGACCAGAAGAGGATCACCGTCGCCTTGGCGCCGAAGAGCGAGCGGAGCGACACGGCCTTTCCGTCGAGGCCCGGAAGCTCGCCCTCGGGCATGGGATTACCGACGGCGACCAGGCAGGTCGCCTCCAGTTGCTTGCCCAGATCGACCTTGGGGATTTCCTTTTTCTTTGGGACTTGGGGCGTCTTGGCCGATTTCCCGCTTGCGTCCGGCCCGTCGGGACGCGGCTTCTTCGGGGTCTCCACCTCGCGTTGCCCCTTGGCGACCCTGGAGCGGTCGCCGGCGTCCCGCTTCGGACAACCCCCGCCGATGGCGGCCAATAGCGCGGCGACCAGAAGCCGCACGGGCCAATTGTTGCTCCTGCGCATCGTACCCCGTCCTCCGTCACCTCAACGCCGAGTCGTCCCAACAGGCGGCACAAGTGCCGCCGCTAAGCAGCTTGCCCCCTAATCTCTAACCCCCAGCCCCTAGCCCCTTCTTCAACGGTTGATCTTCACCCCCAACTCCTTCAACTGCTGGGGATCGACTTCAGCGGGGGCGCCGGTCATGAGGTCACAGGCCCGCTGCGTCTTGGGGAACGCGATGCAATCGCGGATGCTGTCCAGCCCGGCGAAGATCATCACCAGACGGTCGATCCCCAGCGCAATCCCGCCGTGCGGCGGCGCCCCGTATTGCAGCGCGTCCAACAGGAACCCAAACCGCTCTCTGGCCTGCGCCTCGTCGATCCCCAGCAGCCGGAAGACGTGCTGCTGAAGCTCCTGGTCGTGGATCCGGATCGTCCCTCCGCCAGCCTCGGAGCCGTTGATCACCAGGTCGTACGCCTGGGCCCGGCACTTGCCCGGGTCGGTCGCCAAGAGGTCGCGGTCTTGCGGGCGCGGGGCCGTGAACGGGTGGTGCATCGAGGTCCAGCACTTCTCCGTCTCGTCGCGGGCGAACATGGGGAACTCGACGACCCAGGAGAAGTGCTTGGCCGCCGGATCGTAGAGCTTCAATTCGGCCCCAAGGCGCTTGCGCAGCCCGTACAGGGCCTTGCAGGTCACTTCAAACTTGTCGGCGACGATCAGGAGGAAGTCGCCCGGCTCGGCGTCCATGCGTTGGCCGATCTTCGCCAGCAGGTCCGGGGTGAAGTTCTTGGCGATGGGCGAGGCCAGCGTGCCGCCCGGCTCGACCTTGAACCAGGCGAGCCCCTTGGCGCCGAAGTCCTGCACGACCCAGGCCGTGAGCTCGTCGATGTTCTTGCGGGAGTACTTGGCGGCCGCTCCCTTGGCATTGATCCCGCGCACTCGGCCCCCCGAGTCAACCGCCTCGCGGAACACGCGGAACTCGCACTCCCGGGCCAGGTCGCCCAGATCGATCATCTCCATGCCGAAGCGCAGGTCCGGGGCATCGTGGCCGAAGCGCTCCATGGCCTCGTCGTAGGTCATGCGCGGCAAGGGGAGCGAAACCTCCAAGCCCAGGATTTCCCCGGCCATGCGGGCCACCATCCCTTCGACCACCCCCATCACGTCGTCGGCCTGGACGAACGCCATCTCCAGGTCCAACTGGGTGAACTCCGGCTGCCGGTCGGCGCGGAGGTCTTCGTCGCGGAAGCACCGGGCCACCTGCACGTAGCGGTCGTAGCCGGCGATCATCAGGATCTGTTTATAGAGCTGGGGCGACTGCGGCAAGGCGAAAAACGTCCCCTGCTGAACCCGGCTCGGCACCAAGTAATCGCGGGACCCTTCCGGCGTGCTGCGCCCGAGCATCGGCGTCTCTACGTCGATGAATCCCAGCTCGTCGAAGTAGTCGCGCATGATTTTGATCATGCGGTGCCGGAGGACCAGCGTCGCCTGCATGTCGGGCCGGCGGAGGTCGAGATACCGGAACTTGAGGCGGAGGTCCTCCGCGGGCAGCTCGTTGGCCGTGGCACTGGGATAGAAAGGCGGAGTGAGGCTCTTGTTCAGCAACTGGAACGATTCGGCACGGACCTCGATCTCGCCGGTCGCCAGTTTGGGGTTCACCGTCCCCTCCGGACGATTGGATACCTTGCCCGTAACCTGCACGACGTACTCCGGGCGGAGGGCCCGGGCCCCTTCGAGGTTCTCGCGTCCCGCCTCCGGCGCAAACACCACCTGGGTCTTGCCGTACCGGTCGCGCAAGTCGATAAATAGCAATCCCTTATGATCGCGGTACGTATCGACCCAGCCGGATAATGTCACCCGCTGGCCGACCTGTTCCGCCCGAAGCTCACCGCAAGTATGAGTCCGCAGCAATGCTCGATCCCTTCCCGAGGCTCCACAGAACCGCGTATACCGTCGCCGCCACCGGGCGAAGTAGGGCCGCCTGGCTTCGATGAACCCAAGACCCCCTATTCTAGTCAGGGGCCGCCGGGGCGCGAAGGCTAACGCAGACGGCTCATTCATTACACCGCAGAGGACGCGGAGAGCGCGGAGGAGGTGAAGGGGTGAGGGGGTGAGAGGGTGACGGGGTGAATGACCAACACGCCTTCACCTTCTCACCCTTGATCTCCGCTCCGCGTCCTCTGCGTCCTCTGCGGTGAATGATCGAACCTAACGCGCCGTCTGGTCGATGCGTCGCGCGATCTCTGCCACGTCCATCGAGCCGCCGACCGCCACGAACCGGCATTCGCTCAGGCTGCGGAACCACGTTCCTTGCCGCTTGGCAAATTGACGCGTGTGCGTCTTGACCTCTTCGATGGTCTGAACCAAGTCGCGCCGACCCTCCAGGTGCTCGATCACCTCACGATATCCGAGGGCCTGCCGGGCGGTCTTGCTCAAAGGCCGCGGCCTCGCCATCAGCCCCCGGACCTCCTCGACAAGCCCGATGGCGAACATCCGATCCACCCGGCGGTCGATCCGGATGAGGAGTTCCTCGCGGGGCCAATCGAGCACAAACACGCGGCACGCCTCGGGCGGCGACCCAATCTCAAACTGCTGCTGGAAACTGCTGATCGGCTGCCCGGTTTTGAGAAAGACCTCCATTGCCCGCACCAGGCGGCGGGTGTCGTTGGGATGGATCCGGCGGGCGGCCAGGGGATCGACCTCTGCCAACCGGCGATGCAGGAAGCCGGGTCCGTTCTGCCGGGCTTCCTCTTCCAGTTGCCGGCGGAGTTCCCAATCCGCGGGCGGTCCTCGGAAGATGCCTCGCAAGAGCCCCTTGAGGTACAGGGGCGTCCCCCCGACAAACAACACTTCCCGCCCCCGCAACTTGATCCGGCGCACGCACTCCTCGGCCGCATCCAGATACTGCGCTAGGCTATACTCCTGGTCCGGCTCCAGGACGTCGATCAGATGGTGCGGCACGCGCCGGCGCTCGGCGGAATTCGGCTTGGCGGTCCCGATGTCCACTGCCCGATACAGGGCCATGGAATCCATCGAGACGATCTCGGCCCCGAGGCGCGCGGCCAACTCGATGCCCACGGCGCTCTTGCCCGAGGCCGTCTGTCCGGTGAGAAACCAGCAATCTCGGGCCGCAGAGGCAGGCATGGGGAGCAGGGTTCAGGGTTCAGGGTTCAGGGTTCAGAGCCGGGCCGTGTCGGCCCGGAAGAATGGACCTGTCAGCATTCAGCAATCGGCAATCGGCAATCGGAATTCAGCAATCAGCTTTCAGCAATCAGGCTCCCCCAGTTTACGTCGCTCCGGCCGCCCTTGACAGCGCTTGGCGGCGGGCCGACAATTTGGGCACCGATTCGACCGGCCGGCTGCGAGGGCCTTCATGCCTCATCCTTCATCCCTTATCCTTCATCCCTCATCCTTTTTCGAGTCCCTCGTATGGGCATTTCCCCAAACGCCAAGCGCTATGCCGCCCAGGTCGTGAGGCTGCTCCGCCGGGAGTATCCCGACGCCGCCTGCGCACTGAATTTCACCTCTCCCCTCGAGTTGCTCGTCGCCACGATCCTCTCCGCCCAGTGTACCGACGAGCGAGTGAATCAAGTCACCAGGCGGCTGTTCGAGAAGCACCGCACCGCCGCCGACTACGCCCGCACGCCCTTGGAGGAATTGGAGCGCGACGTCCAAAGCACCGGCTTCTTCCGCAACAAGGCCAAGAGCATTGTCGGCTGCTGCAAGCTCCTGGTCCAGCGCTACGGCGGGCAAGTGCCTCAGGACATGGAAGCGCTGGTTCAGCTCCCGGGCATCGGGCGCAAGACGGCCAACGTGGTCTTGGGGACGGCCTTCGGGATTGCTTCGGGAGTGGTGGTGGACACGCACGTCGCCCGCGTGAGCCGCCGGCTAGGGCTCACTGCTCAGAAAGACCCGGAGAAGATCGAGCAGGACCTGATGGCCCTGGTGCCGAAAAAGGAGTGGATCGGCTTCGGCCACCGGACGATCCACCACGGCCGGCGGATCTGCACGGCACGGAACCCGAAGTGCGACGACTGCACCCTGGGGCGGATCTGCCCGCGGATTGGCGTGGCGCAGGAGTGAAGGAGCCGTAAGGGAATTGCTGCCATGATCCTCTCCGGACAGGAAATCGCGGCCCAGCTCGGCAAGAACATCCTCATCGATCCGTTCGATCCCGCGCGGCTCAATCCCAACAGCTACAACCTGACGCTGCACGACGAGCTGCTCGTCTACGAAGAGATCGTGCTCGACATGCGCAAGCCCAACCGCTTCCGCCGGATCAAGATCCCGCCGGAGGGCCTGGCGCTCAACCCCAATCAGCTCTATCTGGGCCGGACCGTCGAGCGGACCCAAACCCACAACCTGGTCCCGATGATCGAGGGCCGCTCGTCGATCGGGCGATTGGGACTCTTCGTCCACGTGACGGCCGGGTTCGGCGACGTGGGTTTCTGCGGCTATTGGACCCTGGAGATATTCGCCGTGCAGCCGGTCCGCATTTACGCGGGCGTGGCCATCTGTCAGATCATCTATCACGACATCCGCGGCGCGTTCACCGAATACGCCAGCGACAAGTACCAGAACAACACCGACATCCAGCCGAGCTTGCTCTTTAAGGAGCTCAATCCGCACTGCCCGCGCGACCCGCAAAGGACCCTCGGCTTTGGCCTGGAGCAGCCGCCGGAGTAGACGGAACTCGGAAAATGCGCTTTCTTGCCCTTACCCCCTAGCCTTGGCAAGGAAATGTGATAAGAATAGGGACACTGTAACCGACCGGCTGTCGATGCCTCAACGCGGGAGGAGAAAACCTTATGCCTAATCTAGCCACTACGTTGAAAGACGAGATCCGCCGCTTGGCGCGCAAGGAAATCCGCTTGCAGATAGGAGCCACGCGCCGGGCCGCGGTCCAGCACCGCCGGGAAATCGCGAAGCTGAAGAAGCAGTTGCTCTTGCAGCAAAGGGCAGTCGCAGCCCTCAAGGCCAAGGGCGAGGAGCCCGCCAAAGAGCAGCCACCCGAGGACACGGGAATCCCCGAGGGATCGCGGTTTTCCGCGCGGTCCGTGCGTGCCCAACGCCGGCGCCTGAAACTCTCGGCCGTTCAGTACGGCAAACTGATCGGAGTCTCGGCGCAGACCGTCTACCTCTGGGAGCGGGGCAAAGTACGGCCCGCTAAGGCCCAGTTTGCCGCGCTGGTCGATGCCCGCGGCTTGGCCCGGCGCGATGCCCTGCAATGCCTGCAGAAAAAGCCCGGCAAGAAGTGAGTTCGCCCGAAGTCCCCGGCCGCGATTACGACGTGGTGCTCATCCCCGGCGACGGGATCGGACCGGAAGTGACCCGGGCCGTCCAGCGGGTCCTCGCCGCCGCCGGGGCGCCGATCGCGTGGGTCGAGCACCAGGCCGGGTTGGCCGCTGTCCGGGCCGGGCACCCGCTTCTGGCCGACCAGACCATCGAGGCCATCCGCCGCCATCGCGTGGCCCTCAAAGGCCCCTGCACCACGCCCGTCGGCGAGGGCTTCACCTCCATCAACGTCCAGCTCCGTCAGCGCCTGCACCTCTATGCCGCCGTGCGCCCGGTCCGCAGCCTGGAGGGCGTCCCCACGCGGTTCCAGGGCGTGGACCTCGTGATCGTCCGCGAAAACACCGAGGGGCTCTACAGCGGCATCGAGAACCAGGTCGCCGACGGCGTCGTCACCAGCCTCAAAGTCGCCACCGAGTCGGCCTGCACGCGCATCGCCCGCTGGGCCTTCCGTTACGCCACGCTCAGAATGCGGCGTAAGATCACCGTCTTCCACAAGGCCAACATCCTGAAGCTGACCGACGGGCTCTTTCTCCGCTGCGCCCGCAAGGTCCACGACGAAGAGTATCCCGCCGTCGGCTACCAGGAACTGATCATCGACGCCGCCTGCATGAAGCTGGTGCAGGACCCCACGCAGTTCGACGTGCTCCTCTTGGAGAACCTCTACGGCGACGTGGTGAGCGACCTGTGTGCGGGTCTGGTGGGCGGGCTGGGCGTGGTGCCGGGGGCGAATATCGGCGACGGGCTGGCGGTTTTCGAGGCCGTCCACGGCTCCGCCCCGGACATCGCCGGCCAGGGCATCGCCAATCCCCTGGCCCTCCTCATGTCGGGCGTGATGATGCTCAATTACCTCGCCGAGACCCGCACCGACCCCCGCTGCCGCGACGTGGCCGGGCGGATCAAGGCCGCCTACAACCGGGCCCTGGCCGACGGCCAGAAGACCCGCGACCTCGGCGGCACGCTCGGCACCGACGAGTTTGCCGAGGCGGTCGTTCACCGCTTGGGCGACAGCGCGGTTTGACCGGGTTCCCGCAAAAAGGTAGGCTTTAGCAGCC
>CAYGZI010000307.1:0-7173 GCA_964354245.1 uncultured Planctomycetaceae bacterium | reverse complement strand
CGGGCCAGGAGTTCCTGCCGGTCCGGCGTCTCTCCCGCTCCCTCAGCCTCCAAATACCCGGCGATGACGGCATCGAGCCGCCCGCTGCCCGAGGGGCCTTCGTTTTGCCCGTCTGCCATAACCTGCCTCCCGTCGTTGTCCCCTATTCTAAGAAGAGCCCGGCCATCGGCGGATTGTGCGCGCGGGGAGGAAAAAGCCAGCTCGGAACCGATTTGTAGCCTTCCGGACCGCGAAGCAGTAGGGCAGGCTTCCAGCCTGCCGCTCACCCAACACAGGCAAGATGCCTGTGCTACTCTCCCTCGTTTGAGACCCTACTTGTAGGTCCGCCCCAGGTAGCCGACCACTGCCTTCTTAACCTCCAGCGGCTCGCACGGGCCGGACTTCCGGTAGAGGACCTTTCCGCCCGGCGCAATCAGGATCGTGTGGGGCAGCGGGCCGGGCGACTTGTCGTCCACGGCGTCCATCAGCTTGTACTTGTCGCCGCCGTCGAACAGGTAGTTCGTTGCCGCGACCTGGTTCTTCTTGAGCATCTCCAGGGCCTTGTCTTTCTCCTCCGGGGAGTTGGCCGAGATCGTGATCAGCTCGAACTCCCGACGCCGGTACATGCGGTTCATGGCCACGAACTCCGGCAGCTCCGTGACGCAGGGACCGCACCAGGTGGCCCAGACGTTGATGAGGCGAAGCTTCTTGCCGTCGTTCTTCACAAGCGCCCGGATGCCCTTCTCGTCGATCGTCTTGAGCCCGACCTCCTCCTTGGCCCAGGTCTCGAAGGCCTTCTTGACCGACCCGCGCTTGTCGGACCACTTGACCGAGCAGCCGAAGACCCTGGTGGTCTCCACCGGCACGGGCCTTCCCGCCAGCACGGCCTCGATGGCGTTTTGCGCGTCGTGCGAGGTCACGCGGCCGGGCTTCTCCGAGTTGTCGATCCGCCCCGCAAAGCGGAGCTTCCTGGCCCGGTCGAAGACGAACGCATGGGGCGTTGCCACGGGCCCGTAGGCGAGGGACGCCTTCTGGTCCTGGCCGTCGTAGAGGTAGGGGAAATCGAAGGCCCTGTCTTTGGCACGGATCTTCATGTCTTCCAGCGAGTCGCCCAGGTCGCTGTAGCCGAGCTCGTCGAGGCGCACGGCTTGGGCGTCGTTGGGGGAGATGGCGACCAGGGCGACCTTGCGGCTGCGGAAATCGGCGGCCAACTGCTTGATCCGGTCCTCGTAGGCCTGGGCGGTGGGGCAGTGGTTGCAGGTGAAGACGACTACCAGGACCTCGGCGTCCTTGAAGCTGTCGAGCGTGTAGGTCTTGCCGTCCACGCCGGGAAGACGGAAATCCGGCGCGGGGCTGCCGATCGCGAGAGTCTCGGCGCCGTGAAGCAGCGGACACGCGGCCCCGAGCCCAAGGAGCGCAACGACGAGAAGGAGCGGACGGTGGATGATGTGGCGCATTGAGGACCTCCTTACGCGGTTGGCCTGCCTGGGCGAGACGCCGGACAGGCGGAAGTCCCCGTAGTGTAGCAGTTTTCTGCGACGCTTGCGAGTTGCCTCTCGGCAAACGTGGAAGGCGGAGCCTCTTTGCCGCGTCATGGTCCTCCATGACCTGACGGCTGAGGAGACGGCATTGGGCCGGACGGCCGCCCACGACGACGCGCGAGTCGAGCACGCTGAAGCCGTCGCCCATCAGAAAAAGCGTGTCTCCGCCGCGCGGATCGATCGCCGCGCACCCGTACCAGCCGATCAGCTCGGGCTCGAGATCCGTCACGCCGCGATTGAACAGCTCGAACCCGCCCGCCGAGTTCTCGTAGGGGATCTGGACCTGCGGGCCGCCGGCGATCGTCTCCCACAGGGTGGTCACGTTTGGCAAAGGCCAGAGCCATTGCGATCTGGAGTTCCCGGCGCCGCGCGAAGGCGTCGGCGATGTTCTGATCCTGGGTGACGGGGTCCAGGGCGAACACCCGGATCGGCCAGCGGCACTTGACGTACTCGACGAACGCCTGCCGGGCCTCGTCGGGGGGATCCGGCCCGAAGAAGGGCATCCGCTGTCCCGGCGGGCACGGGTATCCCTTGGCGGTCGCCGCCTCGGCCACGTCCTGGTTGAGCTGCTCGTTCAGTAGCGAGGACTCGACGAGAATAGCCCAGGCCAGGATACTAATTGTGGCATTGGATCTGCCCGGGACATGCTGATCGGGGCAATCCTTGCTCGGCTGCTGCTCCACCACTTCGGTGCCAGTCAATCCGACCCGCCCGGCCACAGCGATCTGATACTGGTCGAGGCATAACCAGTCTTTCTCGACCGTTTCGAGGAAATGGCATCGCAAGGTCTGAACCACGCCTGCTCGATGCTCACGGATCGCGCCCGCCACCACCGGCCCGCGACACCTCTCATGATTACCGGCCCCAACTGCTTCCTGATTTGATCCCGCATTCCCTTTGAGGGGCCGGACCTGGAGAACTCAGGAGAGATCGGCGTCCTACGTTCAGCGCCCCGTACGGGCGCGCGCTTTTCTTGGTAGTCCGGGAGCGTACCGGATTCTGCGGCAGCCTGGATGCCGTCCAGATCCTCCAAGTTCTCGCGGCCTTCCGGATCGTTAACGACGTGTGTGATCACCGGGGCGAGCATGTCCACGAGATCGCAGACGACCATGTTCTGGAACGTCGCCGGCAAGAGATCCCGGCTCAGGTAGGGCGTGGCCGTGACCGTGATCTCCGCGCCGTAGCCCTCGCGGGTCTTCTTGCCCGGAAGCACCGAGACCGGGATCCGCACCAGGTTCAAGGCATAGCCCGGCGAGTCGCCGGTGTCGTCCCCCTCGTTGATCCGACGGTAGCATCCCCCGGCGATTTTGCTGTCTTGCCCATTTTCGCCATTTTGTTATCTCGCGGTGGCGTCCGATGCGATGACGCCCGGCTCGGCGAATCGGTACCGCATTCCAGATGGGCTGAGACGCGCCTTGCGGAACTCGGCTTGACGCACGGGGACGTTCCTGAGAGACTCCCCCGGCTACGTCGCCAGGCTGGCGAGACCGTTCCCTTGCTGCACGGAGGTTCTGGACATGCGACGCCATCGAGCAGCGCCGTTGGCACTGGTCCTGGGGCTTGCGACCCTTTCAGGTTGCTTCAAACCGGCCGGAGACTCTTCCACGGCGGCATCCACGGCCGCCGACGTGGCCGCGGCCATTCCAGGATGCCTGAATCCCCCGACAAGCCTCGACGGACCCGAGGGAGCCGTGTGCCAGTTCCTCGAGGCGATTCGCACGGGCGACGACCGGAAGACGGAAACCATGTTCGTCTCGCAGGCCCGGCAGAAGATCAAGGACCTGGAAATCCCCGTGACTCCGCGCGGCAGCGACACGGCCCGGTTCGAGATCGGTCAAGTCGAGTATCTTGGCGAGGACGGGGCCCGGGTTCCCTGCAAGTGGACCGACCTGGATCGGGAGGGCGAGAAGCGGACCGACGAGATGACGTGGATGCTCCGCAAGGAATCCGAGGGGTGGCGGATCGCTGGGATGGCGGCTACGGTGTTCGAAGGCGAGGACCCTCTTCTGCTTAACTTCGAGGACCCTAAAGAGGTGGTCGAGAAGCTGGAGATGCTCCGCCAAGAGATAGTCCGTCGGGCCGCCAAGGAGGCCGAGCAAGCCCAGCGTTCTGAGGACTCTGCATCGCCGATACAACGATAGGGGGGTATCGGCATCTTGCCTGCCAGTTTTCTCTTGTCCGGTGCTGCCGCGCGCACACGGTAGGCACTGCACGGCATCGCTGAAGGCCGACCTAGCTCAAGTCGCCTAAGTCCCGCTGGCGCCATTGTTTATCATCGGCTGGGGCCCGTCTGTCAGCAAAGGCGCACCACGTTCGGTTGTATCGACCAGTCAACTGGGGGGAATGGCCGTTTTTTCTTGTTAAATCGTGCATAATTCCTAGAGCGCCGGACCACCCCAGTACGTACATTTTCTAGCTCTCCCCCGCTTGACATCCCGAGCCACCGTGCTAGCTTAACGTACTAAGCTGTGCAATCGGCAAGGCATCGCCAAACCGCAAACTCGAACAGGGGAGTGAGCCGTGGGCGGTGATCCTTGGCACAGCCTTAAATGTTTGATCGACTCCCCTCCTGGGTCGCCGTCGATGGTTGGGAGCAACGATTGCGTGACGGCATAGCTGCGATTCCCTAAACGTTGCGGTACTTGTTTACAGGAGGATTTTGGAATGAGACGTACCTACGTTATTGGCATCACCGTCTGCATCCTGGTGCTGGGCCTCGCCCTGACCGCCGATGCAGCCCTTCTGCGGGCGAAGACTTGCGCCCCGGACACCTGCGCACCGAAGACGTGCGCCCCGGCGACCTGCGCTCCGAAGACCTGCGCAGCGGACACCTGTGCTCCGAAGCGCTCCGGATTGCTCCAACGGGCCAGGACGTGCGAGCCGAAGACGTGCGCCCCCAAGACGTGCGCCCCCAAGACGTGCGCCCCGAAGACGTGCGCCCCGAAGACGTGCGCCCCGAAGACGTGCGCCCCCAAGACGTGCGCCCCGGATACGTGCGCCCCGAAGCGCGGCCGGCTGCTGAGCCGGGCCAAGACCTGCTGCCCGAGCACCTGCGCTCCGAAGACCTGCGCTCCCACCGCCTGCGGCCCGACCGAGGCCAAGGCCCCCAAGGTCGAGAAGAAGGCCGGTGGTGCGCCCAAGGAGGCCCCGCCTGTCAAGAACGCCTAGTTGCCTTTCCCATAAGGCATCCAGGCACGAAGTCCGGCCGTTGATCTGACAGCCGCCTTCGATTGAACAGGTTTCCCGTGGCGTCACGGGACAAGCGTAACCCAATCGCCCGCGAGTTGAGGCCTCCCCTGTTGGCCTCAGTACACGGGAGCGAATGAAAACAAGGCCGGGCCTCGCACCAAGCCGAGGTCCGGCCTGTGGTATTTCTTGGGAATGCCCCGAACGGCGTCTCGTTGGCTGGTCCTGAAGATGCCGGATGCCGACAACTCGTTCCAGGCGAAAACATACGCAGTCTGCGTAGACTACGCAAAAGGACGGACCAAAGCCGCCAATTCCGAAGAAAATGACTGTGATCGATGCACCGGTTGCGCCGAATATACCGTCGCGCCCCTGCTTTCCTCCATCTGGCGTGCAACGCCTCTAGTTCGGCGTCAACCGAGAAAGGTGGCTGCGATGTCTCGATCGCTGTTGCTCTGGATCCCCCTCGCACTGCTGGTGGCTGCGACCGGGTGTACGATGTGCGCCAATTCCTACGACGAGTGCGGCCCAATCTTCCGCGGAGGATGCCCGCAGCAGTGCAAGTCCAACGCCCGGGCTGGGTCGATTCTATCGGGGGTCCAATACTCCTCGGATGAAGATACTATCGTCGGCGAGGAGCTGTCGTCGGGCGGTGTGGATCAGCTCCCCGGCAAGGTTCTCTCGGTCACCGACAAGAAGGCGGAGAGACCGACGCTGGCAGCGCCGCCCGCCGGCGCCGCGTCATCTCCTGAGTCGGGCGCGTGGAAGAGCAAATCGCCAGCCAAGACGCCCGCCGCGCCGATCCCCCTCCCAGAAAAGCAGTGACCGCTGCCGGCTTGCCCCATCAATAGGCCGCCAGACATATCGCCGCGTGGTGGTTTCCGATCGGACTGTACGCTCATACAATGGGGCTCAGACGCGTTGAGGCGAGATCGTCCGAGGATTCCGGGCGGTTCCCTGCCGGCGGAGACACGCTTTTCCGGGGACGCGAGCGATGGAGACGTTTTCGGTGTTCGATTGCAGCCTGGCCCGGCTGGCCGTCGGGCGGCGCTCGACGAATCTCCGCGAATTGCTCGAGGCGGTCCGCTCCGTCTCCGACGGCGTGATCGAGCACCACATGATGCGCTGCGCCCTGGAGGACCACTTCGACCTGTACGAGTTCCCCAATGACCTCGCCCGCTGGTGCTGGGACGGACTGGGCGACCAGGTCCTGGCGGAGCAGCTCGGGCTGGTCGACCCGTATCAGCACGAGTCGATGGCGCAGTTGCGGGTGCGGCTCGTGGACCTGATCGAGGGGCGGCTTTGGCAGTTGGACCACGTGCCCTGGTGCCGGCCGGGGCTGGAGTTGCACCTGATCGAGTCGCAATTGACGGCTTACGACACCGGCGAGCGGATCCCTACGCCCGCCGCGCTGGCCGAGGCGATCCCGCGTCTCTCGCGGCGATCGCTTTACTACCACGTCCACGAAGCCTGGCGGCGCAGGAAGGCGGACGACTTCTCGACCTGGCTGGAGGCCCGCGGCGCCGATCCCGGGCTGGCGGCCGGGCTCCGCGCCATCGACTTCTATTTCCTCAACCTCAATCAACTGCGCGAAGAGCTTTTGGGGGTGTTCCGGCAGTTCTTTCCCGAGCCTCCACGGCCGGCGAGGTGACGCGATGCAGTTGCTGGACCGCTACGAAGAGGTCGTGGGGCATCAAGAGGTGCAGCGCTTGCGGCAACTGGCTGCCCTCTTGGCGGGAAAGCGCATCGTCCACGTCAATTCCACGGCCACCGGAGGCGGCGTGGCCGAGATCCTCGGGTGGATGGTCCCGCTGATGAACGAGCTGGGCCTGGATGCCCGCTGGGAGGTCATCCAGGGTCCTCCCGAGTTCTATCAGGTGACCAAGGCGTTTCACAACGGGTTGCAGGGGCTGCCGGTCGCGCTGAAACCCAAGGACTTCGAGCTGCACTACGAGGTCAACCGGGAAAACGCCCAGCGATTGAACTTGCAGGCCGACGTGGTGCTGGTCCACGATCCGCAGCCGGTCTACCTCCCGCGCTTCACGCCCGCCGGCCAGGTCCGCTGCTGGTTGTGGCGCTGCCACATCGATGCGTCCCGCCCGGACCGCGCGGTCTGGAAGCACGTCGAGGGCGCGATCGCTGACTACCACGCCACGATTTTCTCGATGGCGGCGTTTACGCGTCCGCTGCCGCGTCCCATGTACATCATTCCCCCTTCGATCGACCCGCTTTCAGAGAAAAACTGCCCGATCCCCGAGTCCGAGCGTCTGGAAACCCTGACGCGGCTGGGCATCGACCCCGAGCGGCCCATGTTGCTTCAGGTCTCGCGATTCGACCGGTTCAAGGACCCGCTGGGCGTGATCGAGGCATATCGCCTGGTCAAGCCGTACCACCGGGGATTGCAGTTGGTGCTCGCGGGCGGGCCGGCCGACGACGACCCCGAAGGGGCCGAATTCTTCCGCGAAGT
>CAYGZI010000306.1:0-7203 GCA_964354245.1 uncultured Planctomycetaceae bacterium | reverse complement strand
TGGATCAAGCAGTCGATCAAGCGGGCCTTGATCAACACGGCCAAGACGATCCGCATCCCGGCCTATATGGTCGAGCTGTTGTCCAAATGGCGCCGGGCCTCCTCCCGCCTCACCGAGGAGCTCGGACGCACGCCCACCCCCGAGGAAATCGCCCGCGTGCTCGGGCTGCCCCGCAAGAAGCTCCCCATCATCAAGAAGGCCATCCGCATCTACAATCTCACGCCCCAGACCGACCAGTCCGACGCCGGCTGGTCGCTGGGCGAGATGGTCATGGACGAGCGCGCGCGCAGCCCCGACGACGAGATGGTTGAAAGCGACAACCTCTCCCACGTCCTCCGGCGCCTCGACGTGATGGACCAGCGCGAGGCCACGGTGCTGAAGATGCGTTTCGGGCTGGAGGACAACGAGCCGCGCACGCTCAAGGAAATCGGCGAGAGCCTCGGGCTCACGCGCGAGCGCGTCCGCCAGATCGAGACCGAGGCCCTCGGCAAGCTCGCCTCGGCCGTCAACGGCCCGGCCTGAACACGTCGCCCGTGGCACAGCCGCCCCCGGCTGTGCGGACACCCGCTGAGAATTCTGGGTCGCGTGAGACTGAAAAGACCGCTGCTGATCGCGCACCGGTGCCGGGCGTGGGTCTAATCCGCGTCAAGTCGTTCCCGGACTTGCCTTAACGTGTACTTCCCCGGCTCTCTCGCCCGCTCCGCAAGCAACTGCATCAACGCGCCGTTTTGCCGCACCAGAGCCACCTCCTCGGCAAAATCGTCGATTTCCGCGAGGACGAACTCCCTACCCTCAGGCGTCCTGAGAATCAGGTTCTCTTCCCCCGCGAAATGAAGCACCTCGGCCAGCGTGGGCGCTGCGGTGGCAAGATCGATGGCTTTCATAGTCGTCCAGCGCGCTCTGCGTGATGACAACGCGTTTCATACCGCGATTTCTTTGGTGCGGAAGTCCTCGGGCACGTCCTATTCCTTGGCCACGTAGTCCACCACCAGCACCTTGTCCAAGTGCGGGCGCAAGACGCCGCCGAACGCCTTGTGCTCCTTGTGCTCCAGATACGCGTCGCGGTCCTTCTCGTTGCGGAACGTCAGGAAGAAGCAGTGGGTGAAGCCCTGGTTGAGCTTCTCAGGGCTGACGTTCGTTCCCCACTCCAGGCTCCGGACCTCCGGGATCTTCTCGCGCAAGGCCCGGAAGGCATCCTCGACCTTCTTGACGTCCGCCTCCGCCGTCCCGTCCTTGAACTTCAGCAGCACTACGTGGCGCACTCGGCCCTCGCCACGGCTCCGCCTCCCCTTCTTGGCCGGCGTCTCCTGGGCCACCGCTACCGCCGCCAAAGCACAGATCATCGCAACAATCAGTCCACGGGCAGTCCACGTTCTCATGATGTGCTCCCTCCAGTGAAAAAGGCTCAACCGACCAGCGGGTAGTATACCCCGGGGAGCGGGGTAGTTCAAAGGCTCCGCTTCTCCCGGCGGTGCCGCTGGCCTTATACTGGGGCTTCGCTCCGCTCAGCCGCCAGCCACCCGATGCCGTTGAAAGGAGATCACGTTGAGTCCCGACGCGACACGACCCGACCTGGCCGACTACATCCGCTCGATCCCGGATTTCCCCAAGCCGGGCATCCTGTTCCGCGACATCACGCCGCTCTTGGCCGACCCGGCCGCGCTCTGCGAGGCCGTGCGCCGGCTCGCCGACCACTTCCGCGCCCGCAAGGTCGAGGTCGTGGCCGCCGCCGAGGCCCGAGGATTCCTCTTTGCCGCCCCGGTGGCCGTGGAGCTTCAGGCCGGATTGGTCCCGATCCGCAAAAAGGGGAAGCTGCCCTTCTCGACGATCTCCTACACCTACGACCTGGAGTACGGCTCCGACACGCTCCAGATGCACGTCGATGCCGTCCGGCCCGGGGCCAGCGTCCTCATGGTCGATGACCTGCTGGCCACCGGCGGCACGATGGAAGCGTGCTGCCGGTTGGTCGAGAAGGCAGGGGCCCGGGTGGTGGGCTGTGCGTTTGCGATCGAGCTGGCCGGACTCCGGGGGGCGGAGAAGCTCTCGAAGTACGAGACGTTCACCCTGATCCGCTACGACGGAGCGTGAGCCCAGAGACGCGGTGCCATTGCGTCCGACCTCCGTGGCGAAACGCGGTCTTGCCCGGATTCCCCAATCCATACAACCGGCCCGCCTTGGCCGGACATCTGTTTCCTTCGTCACGTCTTGACGCATCCCGCCGCAGCTCGTCGCTCGATACCCCATAAAGCCGCGACCATCGGTCGCGCCACTCGGGACCGCGACCGTCGGTCGCGGCTTTATGGACTACCCTGACACGGGGACTGACTATGCACAAGCGCACTTCCGCGGTCTGTTTATCCGCCCTCTTTCTCTCAGCAATTCTTCTGGCAGGCACGGCTTGGGGCGACCCGCCCAGGCCGCTGTTCCCGAGACTCGGCCCTGTGCCCAAGACGCCGGCCATGTACGGCTATCACCCGCCCAAGGCCGGTCCCCGCCCCTACTATGGCGAGGCCCTCGGGGCCACGTACTACAACTGGGGCTTCTTCGGCGCGAAGCGCTATGCCCAACTCACTAACCACACCGGCTACGACAGCGACTATAGCCAGTGGGGCCACGCGAAGGGGTACTGAACAGGGTTCAGAGTTCAGGGGCCGGCGACAGGCCGAGAAGACCACTCCGGGCGTCTGACCCCTCACCCCCACCCCTTCACCCCCTCATCCCACCCCTTCACCCCCTCACCCCATCTCCTCTTCTCCCCTTCTCCCCATCACCCCGCCCCTAACCTATCCTTTTGGAGCTTTGCCGCCTGTGCTCCAAAGGGTTCCCGATGGAAGTCATCGTTCTGATTCTAGGGGTTGCCTCCATCATCTGGGGGGCCGTCCTCATCACTCGAGGTGGCGTCCTGGCAGGCTGTCTGGCCGTCCTCCTCGCCGGCACCTGTTTCGGACACCCTTTCTTCCACGCCTCCGCCGGGTCACTGCCGATCACCGTCGATCGCGTTCTGTGGGTCATCCTCATCGGCCAGTACGTGGTCTGGCGCCGGCTGGGCCTTGCAGACCCTAAGCCGCTCGGAAAAGCCGAAATCGTGCTCCTCGCCTTCGTCGCGGTTCTTGGGGTTAGCACCCTAACGCACGACTGGCAAGCCCGCAACTCCCAGCCGCTCGCCCGGCTGATCTTCGACTACCTCATGCCCTTGGGCGTCTATTGGGTGGCCCGGCAATCGCGGATCACCGGGCGCGGCGTGCTGTGGACGTTCGCCTTCCTCACCGGATTCGGGCTCTACCTCGGGCTCACGGCCGTAGCGGAGACTCGGGGTTGGTCCGCCTTCGTCCTGCCCGGCTACGTCGCGTCGCCGAAGATCGCCGATTTCTACGGCCGCGCCCGCGGTCCGCTCTTGAATCCGGCGGGGAACGGCATCCTGCTCGGGCTCTGTCTGGCGGCGACGCTCTTGTGGTGGCCGCGGCTCGGCCGCGGCGGCAGACTGGCCGTGGTGCTCATCTCGGCGGTTATCGGCGTCGGAGTCTACTGCACCCTGACGCGGAGCGCGTGGATGGGGGCGGTCCTAGGGTTTCTGGTCGTCGTCGGGCTTGCCGTTCCCCGGCGCTGGCGGGCGATTGTCTTCGGAGGAGCCATGCTCGCGGCCCTGGTGGTGGTTGTCACTCAGTGGGAGCGGCTGGTCACTTTCAAGCGGGACCGTGCCCTGGCGGCACAAGAGACGGCCGAGTCGGCTAAGCTTCGCCCGATTCTCGCCGTCGTGGCCTGGCAGATGTTCTGCGACCGGCCGCTTTGGGGCTGCGGACTGGGCCAGTATCCGGACCGGAGCATCGAGTATCTTGCCGACCGCTCGATCGACCTGCCGCTGGAAAAGGCCCGCCCCTTCGTCCAGCACAACGTCCTGCTGGCCTTGCTCACGGAGACCGGCCTGATCGGCATGGGCCTCTTCGTGCTCCTCTGGGGGCTCTGGCTCTCTGACGCGTGGCGGCTCTGGCGAGGCCCGCAATCGCCCTTGTGGGCCCGGCAACAGGCCCTGCTCTTCATGGCCTTCGCGGCCAACTACCTGGCCAATGGGATGTTCCAGGACGTCTCGATGATCCCCACGATCCACGTCTGGCTGTTTTTCGTGGCCGGGCTGACCGCGGGGCTGCGTCCGCCGTTTCCCCCGACGGCAACGTGGACCGGGGATTGCCGGCGATGATTCCGGTCCCGCCGAGCCGGCCGCGTTCAGGATCGCCGCGGCCGACTCGTTCTGGACCTCGATCGCCGGAAGGCGCCCGCAGACTTCCGAAGTCTCGGAGACTTCGGAAGTCTTGAGACGGGGCGTTAGCGAGGGGCAGGGAGGTAATCCGGGGTGGGCGAAACCACCATCGGGCCCGTTGGTCCGCACGGATCGCACGCCGGCGCCGGAGCGCACGGATCGCAGTACACCGCCGGCGCGGGTTGGGCCGTGACCGCCGAGCCGCGGAACAGCCAGTCGCACATCTTACAGCCGCCGGCGGCGGCCATCACAATCCCTAACGTCGTCAGGATCAGTAGCTTCTTCATGCTTCCTATTCTCCCGTCGAAACCTGCCCACTCCGTCGCGGTGCAGTAGACCAAGCAACTCTACACCACGCCCCGTGATGTGCAAACGCAACGCGCCGATTTTTTCCATCCCCCGCAGCCCCCCTTTCTTCCGTTTCTCCGAAAAAGAAGGTACATTTTACTTCGGGTCCCGCCCCTGCCGTGCAGAAGCCTCCCTGGAGAAGCACCGTGATGAAACGCACGCTTGGAAGACATCTTAGGGTGAACACATCACTTGCGGCCGCGATCGCCCTTTGGTGCGCCGCCTCGGCCGTCCGCTCCGCCCCAGCGCAAGACCGCCCCAGCCCGCCGCCCCAGCCGCAAAAGGGCTCGCTCTGGCTCATCGACACGCGAGCGCTTTCCGGCTGCGACCCCGCCCCGGAACCCGGCCCGACGTACTGGCGGTGCGGCCCCGATCGAAAATGGACCGCGTCGGATCTCGCGGCCTTCCTGGACGCCGACGACCCGGCCGTCCCCACCGCCTTCTTCCTCCACGGGAACCGCGTCGATCCCGGCGAGGCCGTCGAGCTCGGCTGCGACGTGTATGCCATCCTGAAGGCAGAGGCCCAATCGCGCCCGTTCCGCTTCGTCATCTGGTCTTGGCCCTCCGAGCGCATCCGCGGACCCGTCCGCCCCGGCGTGCAAATCAAGGCGGCCCGCAGCGAGGTCGAAAGCTACTACCTGGCCGACTGTATCCGGCAGATCCAGCCAAAGGTCCGCATCAGCCTGATGGGCTACAGCTTCGGCGCGCGGGCCATCGGCGGGACCTTGAACCTCCTGGCTGGCGAGGAGTTCGCCGGCCGCAGGCTGCCTGGGCCGGCACCCCAACGCGCACCTCTGCGGGCCGTGCTCGTGGCCGCCGCAATGGACAATACCTCGCTTTTGCCCGATGGCTCCAGCGGCTCGGTCTTGAAGTCCGTGGATCGCCTCCTGGTGACCTGCAATTCGGCGGACCGGGTGTTGCGATGGTATCCCCGCATAGAGCGCGGCCGTCCCGATGCCCTTGGATACACTGGCCCGGCCTTTCGCAGCCGGCTCGGTCCGGACTCGAAGAAACTCGATCTCCTCAATCTTTCCCGCGAGGTAGGCCGGCGGCACAAATGGGAGTGCTACTTGGCCGCGCAGAGCCTCCGCACGCGGCTTGCCTGGTACGCTTTTCTCGCCCAGCCCGAGCTTCCTCCAACTGCGACCGCGTGGCTGGGATCGGCTGTCTCTGCCCCTGGCCCAAAGCCCCTGCGGCCGTGACAATGACTTCATGGACGAGCCGGTCGCCTATCTGAACGGTCGTATTCTTCCCGCGTCGCAGCTTGCGGTTTCGCCCGTGGACACCGGCTTTCTCCAGGGGGCCGCGGTGGCCGAGCAGCTCCGGACCTTCGCCGGAAAGCTCTTCTGCTTGGACGAGCACTTCGCCCGGCTGGAGCGGTCGCTGCAAATCGCCGAGATCGAGCCGCCACAGACGCGGGCCGAGTTGGCCGCGACTGCCGAAGAACTGGTCGCCCGCAACCGCCGTCTGTTGGACCCCGCGGACGACCTGGGCTTGTCGATCTTCATCACGCCCGGGCTGCATCCCGCGTACGCCGCGCCGGGGCTTGATCCCGAGGGCGTCGGCCGCGACTTGGGCGAGCCCACGGTGTGCCTGCACACGTATCCTCTCCCGTTTGCACAGTGGGCCCAGAAGTACCATACCGGCCAGTCCTTGGTCACCACCGGGGTGGAGCAAGTACCGGCCGCGTGCTGGCCGCCGGCCTTGAAGTGCCGCAGCCGGATGCACTACTACCTGGCCGACCGCAAGGCGGCCAAGATCGAGGCCGGCGCCCGCGCACTGCTTTTGGACCGCGACGGCTGGGTGACGGAGACCTCGACGGCCAACATCCTTGTGTATTCGAGCGGCCAGGGGCTCGTGTCGCCGCCGCAGGAGACGGTGCTTTCGGGGATCAGCCTGGGGGCAATCGCCCGATTGGCGCGCCAACTGGGCATCCCCTTGAGCTACCGTAGGCTCTCGCCGGCGGACGTGGCTGGGGCCGAAGAAGTGCTCTTAAGCAGTACGCCCTGGTGCCTTCTCCCGATGACGCGGTTCAATGGGCGGCCGATCCGGAGCGGCGTGCCGGGGCCGGTTTTCGGCCGGCTTTTGGCTGCCTGGGGCGAGACGGTGGGCGTGGACATTGCCGGGCAGGCGCAACGCTTCGCCCAGCGCGGTAGGGCGTAGGTGGTAGGTGGCATGTAGGGCTTCCCACCCGCCACCCACCACCCGCCACCTCCCCAATTTGACAAACCCCGAATCGCGACCTAAAGAATCTATGGGGAGGGCCCGCTCGCCGGGCCCTCTTTCGGGGCAGAGGCAAACCGAAAAAGGCAAACCGATCGCGAGGTCGGGACGCAACGCCATGGGGCTCGCTCCCAGCGAGCCTGCCAGGCTGCCGAAGTCTGCAACCGTTCCACGAATTGGGAGGTTGTCCGGCAAGGGTGCGTCTCGTCGCTCGCGTCTTTTTCTTTCTTGACGTGTAGGGCCGGGGCAGGCGTGCGGATCGTCCCTCCGCGCGGCGGTTTGACACACCCGCGTCTGAAACCCAGACTATCCATGATCCCTTCTCGGAACCTGAGGTCTCGCCGTGAACGCTCGATCCCTCCACCGAAACCCTAGGG
>CAYGZI010000305.1:0-7212 GCA_964354245.1 uncultured Planctomycetaceae bacterium | reverse complement strand
CCGGTGGGCTCGTCGGCAACCACCAGCGTGGGATCGGTGACGATCGCCCGGGCAATGCCCACGCGCTGCTGCTGCCCGCCGGAAAGCTGTCCCGGGCGGTGACGGATGCGGTCGGCCAGGCCGACCAGCTCGAGGACCGTCATCACCTGCTGCTTGCGCTGGGCGGCCGAGAGCGGCAGGAGCAACAGCGGCAGCTCCACGTTCTCGTAAGCGGAGAGCACGGGCAGCAGGTGGTAGAACTGGAAGACGAAGCCGACGTGCCGCGTGCGCCAGCGGGCCAACTGCCCCTCGGACATCTGCGAGACGAGCTGGTCCCCGACCCAGACCTCTCCCTGATCCGGGGTGTCCAGGCCGGCGATCAGGTTCAAGAGGGTCGTCTTTCCCGAGCCGCTCGGGCCCATCAGCCCGAGGAACTCCCCTTCCGGCACGTCCAGGGTCAGGCCGTTGAGCACGTCCACGCGCTCGCTTCCGCGGCGGAAGGACTTGCTGACTCCCAAGACGCGCACGATGCTTCCGTTTGCGCTCGTCATCGGTCGCGTTGCTCCTTGCCCGGCTTCGCATTCCAGAAGATGACCATTGCCCCCATGTCCGGCTTCAAGTAACGTCCTTCCTCCTGGCGGGGAATGTTCACGACCTTGACGCGGACCGGAAGGGCCCCCTTGGAGCGGTTGGCAATCGGCATCAGGCGGGCGATTCCGTCGTACTTGCGCTCCGGGTACGCCTCGGCGTAGACCGTACACTTTTGGCCGTCGAAGACTTTCGCCAGGTCCCGGTCCGGGACGTCCACCTCCACCTCCAGGTCGCACAGGTCCGCCATTTCGCAAAGGCTGTAGGAGCCGTTCATGGCAATCGGATTGACGAGGTTGCCGACCTCGGCGTTCTTGCGGAGGATCGTGCCGGAGATGGGGGCCCGGATCGTGCAGTTGTCGAGCCGCCACTGGGCCTTGTCGAGCTCGGCCTGTGCCTGACGCACGTCCGCCTCGGCCGCCAGGATCCGGTTCTGGCGCGTGCCGTCGGTCATCAGCTTCAGCACGGAAGTCAGCCGCTCGACGCGGCGTTTGGCGGCCGTGCAGCGGCTCTCCGACTCCTCCAGATCCTGTTCCGAGACAAAGGCGCCGTTGGCCTCCTTGAGCTTCCGGTTCCGCTCGAAAGCCTTCTGGAGCGGATCCAACTGGGCCTTGGCTTCCTCCAACTCCTTTCCCACTTGGATCGTCTCCTCGGGGAGCGTGGCCTGCAATTCGTCGCGCTTGTGCTGGGCCGATTCCAACGCCGACTTGGCCCGCCGCAAGTCGGCGTCGTAGTCGGTCGTCTCCAAGACGGCCAGGATGTCGTCCTTCTCCTTGTCTATCCGGTCACCCTCGCGGAACTTTAGCGTCGCAATCCTGCCCGAGACTTGGGGGCTGATGAGGATCTGATGGCTGGGAATGATGTAGCCTCGGGAGTGCAGGGCGATCTCGCCGGCCGGCAGCGACGGGCTTCCCGCAGACAACGAATTCTCCGCCGGATCGCCCGTGCCCGACTGGGCTGCCGGCGCCGGCTCCCGCGTGGCCACGACGTAGCCCAAGACGGCCGTGCTCCCGGCAAACAAGACGCACAACCCCCAGGCGATCCAGCCGGTGCGCGAGCCCCCGGCCGAATGCTGCGACGGCAGTTGCAGCGAGCGGACGCGCTGGCTTAGCGGCGACGGCGCCCCGTCGTGCCCGGACTCGACCGCCGGCTCGTGGACCACGCTCAGACTCTTCTCGCTCGAGACGCTCATGTCAGACCTCTCTTGTGGGGCAGGTTGCCAACCTGCCCGACGAGTTTGACTCGCGACTTGGCCCGGCCACTGGCGGCCCGTGCCCCAACGCGGCCAGCGTGAACCGGGTGATGTGGTCGGCCACGCGGCCGATATCGAGACTCCGGAACAGGTCCTCGCCGACCAGAATCGCCGTAACCGGCCGGTGCAGCCGGTGGAACAGACATTGCCCGACAATGCTGAAGGCGATCATGTGCCGCTGGGCCTCGGAAGTCTCCGGCGGCAGCAGCTCGGCCAGGATCTGCTGCAGGGCCTCGGCCTTTGGCCGCACGAAGGCGTCTACCACGGCCACGCACGCCTCGGTCGGCTCGGCCATCTCCCGCATCATCAAACGCCTACCCCATTCCGGACACTGCGCGTCCTGCTCCAAGTTGGCCAGGGATTGCTCGATGAACCGCCGGAGCTTCTCGGTCGGCGGCGTTCCGGGCGGAAACTCGGGCACAGGCTGAGCGGCGAGGCCCCGATGGGCATAGCCGACCACCTCCAGGTACAGGCGCTGCTTGTCGCCGAAGTAGTAGTTCACTGCGGCCAGGTTCGCGCCGGCGCGGCTGCAAATCTCCCGCACCGTGGCTGTCTGAAAGCCCTTCTCGGCGAAGACCTCGCCGGCAGCCTCCAACAGCCGGGTCCGCGTGTCGTCGGTTTTTCCGTTCATACAGGTCATTCTTTCGGAAAACCCCGGAATTGAAGCCAACAAACGTTTGAATCGTACGTATGTTTCAATCAAGTGTATCAAGACTGAAGTGAGGCGTCAATCTCCGTTGGCACCAGAACGAAGCACTCCACCCGGTGGAAGGGTCTCTCGCGCGGGTCGGGCCAAGCTATACTTCCGGAACCTGCCGGCAGACTCCGAGTCATTTCTCATGGAATACGTACTTGCGGTGGTAATGGGCCTGGTCGAGGGGCTGACCGAGTACATCCCCGTCTCCTCCACCGGACACCTCATTCTGGCCGGAAACCTCCTCGGGTTCGCCGGCCACCTCGGCGAAGGCGAAGTTGGGGAGAAGATCGCCAGCACGTTCGAGGTCTTCATCCAACTGGGGGCCATCGTGGCCGTGGTGGTCGCCTATCCCCGCAAATTCGTCGGGCTGCTGAACTTCAGCGACAATCGGGGGTTCTCCGGCCTGCGCGGGATCGGGCTCTTGCTCCTGACGACCGTTCCGGCCGGACTGTTTGGCCTGGCCACGCACGACTTCATCAAAGAGAACCTCTTCCGGCCCTGGACCGTCGCCCTGGGGCTGGCCGTGGGCGGGATCTGGATTATCCTGCTTGAGCGGTTCCCGCCGCGAGTCCGCACCGACGGCGTGGATGCCGTCTCGTGGAAGGAGGCCCTGGCCATCGGGCTGTTTCAGTGTCTGGCAATGCTCCCACCCGGGATGTCCCGCTCGGCCTCCACGATCCTCGGCGGGATGATGGTCGGCCTGAATCGGAAGACGGCCGCAGAGTACTCCTTCTTCGCTGCCGTGCCGATCCTGCTTGCCGCCGGGCTGTACGATCTCTACAAGAATTTGCACATCCTCCAGCCGGCGCACGTCCCGGTTTTCGCCATTGGGTTCCTGGTTTCCTTCTTGTCCGCCTGGGTGGCGGTGAAGTTGCTCTTGCGGTTCCTGAGCAGCCAGACCCTGGTGCCGTTTGGCTGGTACCGGCTGGCGCTGGCGGCGGTGGTTTTCTGGGTGCTCTGGCGCTAGGATTTGACGCCGGCCCACTGAGCGTTTACAGTCTTCGGTTGGCCCCGCCGCTTGCGGCTGGGCATCGCCGACAGACCCCCCGGAGCGCTCCCATGAAGACGATGGTTATTCCGTTTGTCCTGGTATCTCTCTCGGCCGCCGCCCTTTGGGCCGCGGAGACCAAGGTCGCCTCCAAGAAGACCCCCGATACCGCACCGGCCAATCAGCTCTACTCGGGCAACCGCGAGCCGCTCCTCCCCAGCCCGCTGGTGAAGCTCCCGGTCGGAGCCGTCAAGCCGCACGGCTGGCTCCGCAAGCAACTGGAGCTGATGGCCGACGGCTTCAGCGGCCGCCTCGACGAGCTGAGTGGGTTTCTCAAGCCCGAAGGAAACGCCTGGCTGGACCCCAAGGGCGAGGGCGGCCGCAGCTTCTGGGAGGAATTGCCCTATTGGCTCAAGGGCTTCGGCGACCTGGGGTATTTGCTCGATGACCAGCGGATCATCAAGGAGGCCCGGCGCTGGCTGGAGCCCGCCTTCGCCAGCCAGCGCGACGACGGCTACTTCGGCCCGCGCCGCAACCTGACCAACATCTCCACTCCCCAGGGTCCCAAGCCCGACCTCTGGCCCAACATGGTCATGCTCAACGCCCTTCAGTCGTACTACGAATACTCGGGCGACCCGCGGGTGCCGAAGCTCATGGCCCGGTACTTCCGTTTTGAGCTTGCCATCCCAGAGGCCGACTTTCTCTTGCCCTACTGGCAGCAGCAGCGTGCCGCCGACAACCTACAAAGCGTCTACTGGCTCTACAACCTCACCGGCGAGCCGTGGCTCTTGGAGCTGGGCGAGAAGATCCACCGCCGCACGGCCAACTGGACCGCCGGCGTGGCGAACTGGCACGGGGTGAACATCTCGCAGAGCTTCCGCGGGCCGGCGGTCTATTTTCAACAGGCCAAGGACCCCAAGTTCCTGGCCGCGACCGAGCGGGATCTCCACACCGTGATGGACATCTACGGCCAGGTGCCGGGAGGGCTCTTCGGGGCCGACGAGAACTGCCGCACCGGCTACACCGACCCGCGCCAGGCCGCCGAAACCTGCACCATGGCCGAGATGATGCTCTCTCACGAGGTGCTCCTGAAGATCAGCGGCGACGTGAAATGGGCGGATCGCTGTGAGGACGTGGCCTTCAATTCGCTCCCGGCCTCGATGACTGCGGATCTGAAGGCACTGCGCTATCTCACGGCCCCGAACACGGTCCTTTCGGACCGGACCAACAAGGCCCCGGGCGTGCAGAACGGCGGCGCGATGTTTCTCTACGACCCCCGTTCCCACCGCTGCTGCCAGCACAACGTGGCCCACGGGTGGCCGTACTTCACCGAGCATTTGTGGATGGCCACGGCCGGCAACGGGCTGGCCGCCGTGATGTACGCCCCGTGCGAGGTGAAGGCCAAGGTCGGCGACGGGACTGAAGTGAAGATCACCGAAGAGACGGTCTATCCCTTCGGCGACACGATTGAGTTCAGTCTCTCGCTGCCCAAGGCCGTGCGGTTCCCGCTCTTGCTGCGGGTCCCCGGGTGGTGCGACCCCTCGACGGTCAAAGTGTCCGTAGGGCGGATTTCTGATCCGCCAGGAAATGTTGGGCGGATGTCCAATCCGCCAGAGAAAAAGAGGACGGACTAGAAATCCGTCCTACGCGCGACGGCTACTATTTGGCGATCGACCGCACCTGGAAGGACGGCGACAAAGTGACGCTGCACCTGCCGATGAAGATCACCGTGACCCGCTGGGCGAAGAACAAGAACTGCGTCTCCGTCAATCGCGGACCGCTCACCTATTCGCTCAAAATCGGCGAGAAGATCGTGCGCGCGGGCGGGACCGACAAGTGGCCCGCCGTCGAGATCCATCCCACCACGCCCTGGAATTACGGGCTCGTGTTGGACGAGAAAGACCCGGCCGCTGGCTTGGAGGTCGCGGCAAAGTCCGGCCCGATGGCGGCCCAGCCGTTCCAGTTCGACGCCGCGCCCATCGAGCTGCGTGCCAAGGCGAAGAAGATCCCCAACTGGAAACAGGACCAGCGCGGCCTGGTCGGCACGCTCTGCGAAAGCCCAGTCAAATCGGAGGAGCCGCTGGAGACAGTCACGCTGATTCCCATGGGCTGCGCGAGGCTGCGGATCGCCTCGTTCCCCACGATCGGCACTGGCCCGGCGGCCCGCGAGTGGATCGAGACGGGCCGGACCGACCGCCACACCGCGTCGCACTGCAATGAGAGCGACACGGTGGACGCGCTGAGCGACGGCATGGTCCCCAAGAGTTCCGGCGACCGGTCGATCCCCCGCTTCACGTGGTGGCCCAATAGCGGCACGAGCGAGTGGGTCACTTACAGCTTCCCGAAGCCGAGGACGGTCTCCGAAGCGGAGGTCTACTGGTTTGACGACACGGGCCGCGGGCAATGCCGCGTGCCCAAGTCGTGGCGCCTGGAGTGGCTCGACGGGAGGAAATGGCGGCCCGTCGAAACGGCGGGAGACCACGGCGTCGCTACGGACCGGTTCAATCGGGTCTCGTTTAAGCCGGTGAAGACCGAGCAGCTTCGACTGGCGGCCGAGCTCCAGCCGGAGTTTTCGGCCGGGGTCCTCGAATGGCGCGTGAAGTAGACGCTCACGCCGGACCGGGCCGCTCGATCCGCCGCACGAGGCGGCAGCCTACGAGGAACATCGGCTGACCGGTGTGCGACGTGCGGGTCCCGGGGACCGCCGCCGGACTGAGACGCACAACGCGGCCCGACGGATACACCGCGACTTGCTCGGCGTGGACGACCTGGGCAACGACGTGGATCAGGCTCGGCGGTTTGCCGAACTCGGCGACCAGGTGATCGAACCGGGGCCAGCGCGGCAAGAGGAACGAAAAGCCGGCCCGGTTCAGGTCGTGGCACCGGACGCCGAAGAAGTCCGCGTCGGGCGGGAAATCGGCCGCGTCGTAGGGGGCAATCCGCTGTGCCGCCGGGAAGGCATTGCGCCGCTGTCCTCGGCGCTCTGCGCCCTTGTCCCGGGGGTTGGATCGCAGGAGGTGGTGGATGGACCGGTAGAAGTCCGCGGTCAGTTCGTCGGTGGTGTTGGACACGGTTTGCCTCCACAATGACGGCCCAAGGTTTCTTAACTTACGGCCCGGCCCGGGGCAAACCGGTCCCGCAACCCGGCGGCGGAAAAGGCATTCCCCTTGACCGTGCCACGCGGTCCACCCACAATCTAGGGAAGTCCGGCCGGAGTGCCCCCTTGCTCGGCTGGACCGGGCCCGCCGGCCCTTTGCCCCTGTACGACCGAGTCGAGCGTGGGGCAGGTTGCCAACCTGCCCCCCGGCTGCACCCTCCGGACCTCAACGACTGAAATAAGCTAACCCGATGCCTGCTACGACCCGAGTCCCCGATACAACCGGCCGCTACGGACCCTTTGGGGGGCGTTACGTCCCGGAAACCCTGATGAGGGCCCTCGATCAGTTGACCGCGGCCTACCAGCAGGCCCGGGACGATCCCGAGTTCGCCGCAGATCTCCAGCGGCTGTACACGCACTACGTGGGCCGCCCCTCCCCGCTCTACCACGCCGAGCGCCTGAGCCGCCACTGCGGAGGCGCTCAGATCTATCTGAAGCGCGAAGACCTCAACCACACCGGCGCCCACAAGATCAACAACACGCTGGGCCAGGGCCTGCTGTGCGTCCGCATGGGCAAGAGCCGCATCATCGCCGAGACCGGGGCGGGCCAG
>CAYGZI010000304.1:0-7219 GCA_964354245.1 uncultured Planctomycetaceae bacterium | reverse complement strand
CGGATACCGCCTGCCCACCGAGGCCGAATGGGAGTACGCTTGCCGCGGCGGCACCACCGGGGCCTACTCCTTCGGCGACGATGCCCGGGACTTGCAGGGCCACGCCTGGTTCAAGGCCAACGCCGGGCGCAAGACCCATCCCGTCGGCCAACTCCGGCAGAATCCCCTGGGCCTGTTCGACATGGCCGGCAACGTCGCCGAATGGTGCAACGACTGGTACGGGCGGGACTACTACGCCGAGGGCCCGGCGGCCGATCCGCAAGGGCCGCCCAAGGGCGAGAAGCGGGTCATGCGCGGCGGCGGTTTCAAGAGCCCTGCCGAGGACTGCGCCAGCGCCGCCCGCAACGCCGACGACCCGGGCTACAGCGACGCCTGCGTGGCCTCGGACGACTGCGGCTTCCGCTGCGTGCGCCGAGCGGTGAGCAAATAGGCTGGGGACGTCTCCCGGGGCTGACGTCGCCTTGTCGTCGTAGGTATACTGACAGGGAGGAGGTCGCCATGACGTACAAGGTCATACTTCACTACGCTGAAGAGGGTATCAGTGTCTCCGTGCCCGCCCTGCCCGGCTGTTGGTCCGAGGGGGACACCGAGGAGGAGGCGCTGGCGAACATCCGCGACGCGATCCGCGAGTACCTGGCCGCCCTGGAGGATCGCTTGGAGGGCGAGCAGGTCCGCGAGGTCGAGGTGTCCGTCTAGCCATGCCCCGCATCCCAGGCGTCAATCACCTTGAGGCGGTCCGCGCTTTGGAGAGGGCCGGGTTTCGTGTCATCCGGCAGGGCAGGCACATCGTGATGAGCGACGGCAATCGGCAGGTGACCGTTCCCCGCCACAACCCGATCAAGGCGTTCACGATGGGCGGGATCGTTCAGGATGCGGGGCTCACCGAAGAGGAGTTCCGGAAGCTGCTATGAACGACGTGAGACGGCACACCCCCGGACAGGAGTAAGCCGGAATTGCACTGGTATGAAGCACATGGCATCGGCAAGAAGGAAATCAAACGCAAGCGGTACCTCGACTAGGCGCAAGAAGACCGGACCCCCGGCCCCGCGGTTCGTCGTGTGCATCGACAACTCAGAGTATCCGGCGTCGCTGGACCTGCACAAGATCTATCGCGTCCTGCCGGACGAGGAGGCAGCCCGCGAGGGCGACTTGCGCGTCGTGGATGAGAGCGGCGAGGACTACCTCTACCCGGCGGCGTGGTTTGTCCCGGTTGAGGTCCCGCGGGCTGTAGAGACCTCGCTCCTGCGGCAATCGTAGCGGGGACGCTTGTTGGGACGCCGGAGGAAATGGACTGGCACATCTCGGCCCAAGAGAAGAAACTCGTGCCCAACCCGAAATCTCCCGACAGGCCGTTGTTGCCGCTCTGCTGAAAAGGAGAGATGAAGGCAAAGGGATGGTGGCAACGCACTGTCTACCGAGCGGCGCAGACGCCTCCTAACCGAATCCCAACGTGTTGCGCAGAAAGCACATGCACCTCGAATCTCGGCGGACAACGGGCCAAGCCCTTGCGGGGCGGCGACCCCCGTTGGTACCATGCTGGATACGCTGCGATGCCAATCAAGTTCTCAGGTCTTGTGTGGATAAGACTTACGCCATAATCTCGATTGCCGAAAGGACAACAATGGCGAGCGAGGATGTTCTTCGAGAAGCCGACCGCCAAAAGGCGGCATGCCGAACTGTCGCTGCTTCGTCGCAGATTCCCGAGTGCAGAACCCTCGCACTCGCTGTGCTCGACGCAAACAAGTGGCTCGACTCAAACTACACGGATCTGCGAGCGGTATTCCCACGGCTGGACTCCATAAACGAAGCCATCCAACGGCTCGAACGCAGGATTTCGGCCCTTGAGCAGGCAGTTCGAAGGGTTTCGTGATCTGACGGCAACGACTCGACCGCAAACGGGCGAATGCCCGGGGCGACGCCCCAGATTTCGTGAGACGGCGCTTCAAACCGCAAGTTGCACGCGGTGCGTTTATGCTGCTCAAGAACCGATACCCGGTTTCCTGTCCGCGCTATTTCGTCGCCCCCGACTTTGTATCTCCCCATCCCTCAACGCCCCTGAGCGAGTCACGGTACACCGGCCAGTCTGTAGAGGACGCGATTGTCGCGGCGTGCGAGCGGCATTTCGACCCGGAGGACGCGTTCGAGGGGGCCGTTAGGAACTCAATACGGGGCGAGGTGTATTACTTGGCCTCTCGTGGGTTTCAAATCTGTGGGACGATGTTGTCGCGTCGCAGCGTAGGCCGTGTTGGACGCGACACCCGCACTCGCAAGGCAAAGAGGCTCCTGCATTTTCTATCCGGACATAGACTGGCACGAGTTCGCGAGTCGGAACGCGGCGTAGCACCCAGCCGCGCCCGTCACTCCAATACTCAGTTGGACTACTCCGCAATCGTGAAATCAACGGCGCGAACGGAATCCACGGCGGCGTTTCAGCGCGGCGATGCCAACGCGGCTGTCACTTGGACTTGCGCGATCAACAAGACGGCGATTCTGAAAGTTCCTCCGTCCAGTATCGGCTGTCGCTCCGACAAACAGGAATGTCTGCGTCGTCGTGTGACGATCCGTGGTGTATCCTACGAGTCTGGAATCGTTCGCCTGGACGTCATGCCCGACGGCTGCCGCTGCTCGTGCTTGGTCTTCCCTGAGTGCCTGGAGTTCACAGATTGGACGCCACCGTCTGCGCACGCCATGGGATTCAACTCTGCCAATCAAGAGGACTCTTCGTGCTCCTCGCAACCTGCGGTTGGGCGCGACTCCGAACTGGCACCGCTCGACAGCGAACCGTTGATTCCGGGTAGGATTTCCTCTGGCAACCGCCTTGGTCGAGGAGTGCAGGAAGACGTGAATAACGCTGATCCGCAAAACACGGCGGGGGAGCGTAACCCGGCTCCTGCGGTTGCCGAACGTCCCGTTCAACCAGGCAAACAATGGCATGATGGCGGAGACGCGTCTGGTTTCTTGGTTAAATCGCTTACCATAGGATGGGAAGGAGTGGAGACATGGCAGGTTCCTTTGGAGGTGTGGCGCACTCGAAAGGAGTACCTGCAACTGATGTTGCGTTGGTCCAAGGACAGCCGGATTGAAGATTTGCTTCGAGCCTGGGGAGGCGCGACGACCGACTATGCGCACAAGTACCGCGTGGAGGAGGCGATCAAGATGGGAAAGCGTGTCCCGCCTCAAGTGCTGTCGGACTATCCAGACCTCGCCTCACGGTACCGTCCGCCCACCGATCCTTGTTCACCTGCGCAAGCGCGCCCAGAATAGCCGGAATAGCAAGGACCGATAGGTTGCATGGGGTGGTCGATGAAGTTGACTGAGCTTGTCCGGAGTGCTGGGGCGGCAGGCTTGAAGTAGCCTGCGGAAGACGCAGAAATGATCGAGCTGCCCTACTCCTTGGTTATTGAGGCAACCGACGAGCCCGACTTCTTCGGCTTCTACTCGCCGGATCTGGAGGGCTTCACCGGTATCGGACACTCCATTGAGGACTGCCTCTACAAAGCCAAATGGGGCATGAAGGAGCACGTGGAATTGCTCGCCCAACAAGGGCTGCCCGTGCCGAAACGCAATCCCGATCCGAAGATTACCGTCCAGAACGCCAAACAACCTGCTACTTCGCTCCGGTCTGCTTGAGCACCTTCCGGCACGCGGCGATCACCGTCTCCTCGACGTTCTCCGCAAACGGGCCGGGCTTGCCGTAGTAGATCATGCTGTCGACCGGCTCGTAGCCGCCGCCCTTGAGCACCGCCAGCGACGGAATGTAGCAGGGCACCTCGTTCGTGTAGCCGAGGACGACGAGGTTCTCCTTCGGGTATTCCCGCTTCAGCCGCAACTCATACTCCACCGTCACCTCGCCCGCCAGGGCCACTAGCGCCACGTCGTCGCCCAGGCGCACCGCCTGCACCGGATACGGCATCGAGCGCACGGGCCGCCCCGCGTCGTAGGCCGCCAGCATGAGCTTGGCGCGGGCCTGCCTGTACTTGTCCAGGCTGGTTGCCTCTTTCTCGAAGGTCGTGCGCTCGTGCGGGGCGAACTGGAGGTCAATCACGTCGTAGGCCGTGCGGACCGGCCCGCGCACCGGGCGAAGCTCGCCGCCGAGCACGCGGCGGACTTCGGCGGCGAGCGACTTGCCGTGCTGCTGTGCCAGCTCGACCTTGCCGCGGGGATGCGGATTCTGATCGGCGCCGCAGAGGATCGCGAACATGGCCGTCGTGCCCGGCAGGGCCTTCTCCAGCTCGATCTCGGCGAAGCCCGCATAGTCGCCGTTGATCTTGTAGATATCGCCGCCCAGCGTGGTGTTGTGGCAGGCGTATGCAAACAGCACGGCCCGCAGCTTGCCGTCCGGCGTGGCGACCTTGAGCACGGGCACGTCGTGATCCACGGGTCCCTTCTGATTGACGCCCAGTCGCACGCCCTTTTGCGTCGGCTCGCGGCGATTCATGGTGAAGCCGACCGACCCGTGGCCGACGGAGACCTGCGCGGGGGCGCGGTCGGCCATCGCCGCGTCGACCACGGCGACCAGGTCGTCGGTGAGCTTCTTGCTGTATTGGATGAGGCGGTCGCGGTCCTCCGGCCCGAGAAAGTACATGCTCTTCAAGTTGGGCCAGACGACCGGGCCCGAGTGGGTGTGCGCGGAGTTGAGCACGATCTGGGAGCGCTGGAGGCCGTGCTTGGCCTTGAGCCGCCCGGCGACTTCCTCGGCGACCTCGTGCGGCAGTCCGATCAAGTCGGTGGTGACGAGGACCGCGCGGCCGCCGCTCGGGTCTTCGATGGCCAGGGCCTTGGCCCAGAGGTCGTGGATCACGCCGTCGGAGGGATGATTGCGCGAGGCATATCCGGACATCCAGATCGGGCCTTGCGGCGTGATTTTCGCGCGGCCGACGCCCACTTTGAGCCCGGCTGGCGCGGACGCGGCGGCCAGCGCGACTCCAGCCCCGGCGGCCGCCGTGGCGGCCAGAAAACGACGGCGAGTCAGATTCTTGCTCATGACGATCCCCTATTTCCCGTGGCTCTGGCTTGACAGAAATGAACTTGGAACCGGAAGGGCTTCCCCTCCGGCGGGCGCAGCTATTCTATCCGGTCCCTCGTCCCTGAGAAACTGGCTACCCTCGCTTGGCGTGGTCGTGATGCCAGTCGCAGCCGTAATTGCCCACCTTGTATTGCTCGATCTTGCCGTCGGCGGCCGGTTCCCGGCTCTTGGCCAAGAGCCCCTTCACGTCCTCGGGGGTCAGCGGCTTGAAGCCGCGGGCAATGGCCAGGTCCTGGCGAAGGTTCTTGACCGACTGGATGCCACAGACCAGTGCGCTGATCGGCAGCGAGAGCACGTAGCGACGGCAGAATTCCGCGCTGATGCCGAGCTCGCGCGGGATGCGGCCGTCCTGCGAGCCGAGGGCCTTCATGCCGATCGCGCCGATCTGGCGGCCCGCACACGTGGGGAGGATGGACTGCTGGAAGCTGTGGTAATGGGCGTCCAACAGGTTCAGCGGCATCTGCACCGTGTCCCACTCGAACGGCATCTTGAGCATGGCCGCGTGAAAGGCCGGGGCCTTGTGGCCCGTGAAGCCGATGAATCGGACCTTGCCCGCCTTCTTGGCCTCCAGGGCTGCCTTCAGGGCGCCCTTGTCTGCGAAGATCAGCTCGGGATCGTCCTTCCACTGGATCCCGTGGAACTGCCAGAGATCGAGGCGGTCGGTGCGCAGGCGCCGCAGGCTGTCGTCCAGGTGCTTCAAGGCGCCCTGGTACTCGCGGGCGCAGACCTTGGTCATGAGGAAGACCTTGTCTCGCCGGCCGCCGGAAGCGAGGGCCTTGCCCATCACCTCTTCGCTCTTGCCGTCGTGGTAGTCCCAGCAGTTGTCGAAGAAGGTGAGCCCGTTGTCGATCGCCTCGTGCATGATCGAGATGGCGTCCGGTTCCTGGGCGGTGCCGATGTCCCATCCGCCCAGGGCGATGATCGAGACGCGCTGGCCGGTCTTGCCCAACGGGCGCGTGGGAAGGCCAGCGGGGCTATCCGCTTGGGCGGCCAAGACGGTCGAGCCGAATTGGGCAGCGGCCAAGGCGGCCGCGGCGGCCTTGAGGAACTCGCGGCGAGTCGTGTCGTGCATCGGTGGGTCTCCTTGGATTTCGCAGATGCTACTTCTTCGCCTTGAAGTCCCGCAGGCTGCGGATGGGCTGGGCCCTGCCGTTGACCAACTCCTGCAACTCCGCGATCATCGTGTAGCTGCCTGGCTCGCCGGGAATGGTCTGCGGGAACGTGAAGATTTCGCGGCCGAGGGTGGCGACTCTGCACGTTTGCGTTTGCGCCGAGACCTGCTTGTCGCCCTGCATGATCCGGAGTTGCAGAATGCCCGCCCAGTCCTTATAAAGGTCGTTGATCACGAAGACCTTGAACTCTTGCTTCGCGCCGCAGGGGACCTCCGCCGCCCAGAAGTCGAGCATCAGCCCGACCGGGCTAAACGCCTCGCGCACGTATTGGGCGAACTTGGGCTCGAAGATGAGCTTCTCCAGGTCGATGAAGTCGTCGCTCGTGGCCCCGCCTTCCGGCCTCGGCTTGTCGCCGGCCCGGGCGTAGCCCAAGCCACAGAAGTGCAGCACCCCGGCGCACTCGCGGTGGCACCGCCAGAACTCCGTAAGCGCGGCGACGTTGCGGGCACGGCTCAGGCGCCGCTGGTCGGCCGTCGAGTCCGGCCCGAGCAGGTTCTCGTAGATCTTGTCGGTCAGGCAGGTCGGCGAGCCGTCGCGGTTGATCCAGAGCCAGCAATACTCGTTGATGACGATCGGCACCTTGAGCTTCTTCTGGGCGGCTTGCAGGCTCGGCACGCCCGAGACCTTGGGCATCTCGCTGAGGTGGAAGAAGTTCTTGCCCTGCCATCCTCGGCTGAAAAGATACGGGTGCGACTCGACGCAATCGGTCGGGCCCTGCGGCTCGGCCCAGCCGTTTTCCCAAGGGCGGTTGGAAAGATCGAGGTGCCGCACGGCCTGGAGGGCCTTGCCGGTCTCGGCCGTGTGGCTCTCGTTCTGGGCGTCCCATATCACCACGCAGGGGTGATTCCACCGCTCGCGCATCCACTCGGTGTACTCGGGGATGATCTTCTCGGCCTTGGGATTCTCCGGGGCCTTGTCCAGGAGCCAGATCGGGAACTCGTCCTGGATCATCAGGCCCTCTTCGTCGGCGATGTCGTACCAGGATTCAGGCGGGAAGCCGATGCAGTAGCGGATCGAGTTC
>CAYGZI010000303.1:0-7223 GCA_964354245.1 uncultured Planctomycetaceae bacterium | reverse complement strand
CCGCCGGCCGCGATGAACTCGTAGGTGTCGGCGTTGACCGTGCCGTTGAAGGTCGTCGGGGGATTGAGCAGCCACGCATCGCTTGCCCCGGCTGTCAGGGCGTTCCCGGCGGCGTCCGTGATCGACGACGCTGCCGCGGTGAGCGTCAAGTCGTAGGTCGTCGAGGCGTTTCCCACGACCGTGCCTGTAAGCCCGCTCAGATTGCTCAAGGTCCAGGTGACGTTGTCGCTAGTCGAAAGCATCGCGCTGGTCAGGGAGACGATCGCCCCGTTGCGGGTCAGCCTCAGGTCCGCCTTGTCGAACGCGTAGACCGCCTCGCTGAAGACGATGTTGATGCTCGCAACCGCGGTGGTCCGCGGGTCGGGAGTCACGTCCACGATGTCTGCCGTGGGGGACGTCGTGTCCACCACCCAACTCTCGGTGGCGTCGGCGGCCAGGGCATTGCCGGCCAGGTCCGCGATCCCCGAGGATGGCGAGGCAAGCGTTAAGACGTAGGTCCCGGCCGCCACCGTGATGCCGCTCAGGTTCCCCAATATCCACGTGATGTTGTCCGTGGAGGTCAGGGTGGCGCTGGTCAGCAGCACGCTGCCACCGTTGCGAGTAAGCGTAAGGTCGGCCTTGTCGAATCCGTAGACCGCCTCGGTAAAGGCGATCGTGATGCTGTTGACCGCATCCATGCGCGGGTCGGGAGTTACGTCCACGATGTCTGCCGCGGGAGGCGTCGTGTCCACCACCCAGCTCTCGACGGCGTCCGCTGCCAAGGCATTGCCGGCCAGGTCCGCGATCCCCGAGGCTGACGCAGCGAGCGTCAACACGTAGTTCCCGGCCGCCGCGGTGATGCCGCTCAGGTTCCCCAACGTCCAGGTGATGTTATTCGTGGTTGAGAGGGCCGCGGCCGTCAGGGCGACGCTCCCGCCGTTGCGGGTGAGCGTGAGGTCCGCCTTGTCGAATCCGTAGACCGGCTCGCTGAAGACGATGTTGATGCCCGCGACCGCGGTGGTGCGCGGGTCGGGCGTCACGTCCACGATGTCCGACGTGGGAGGCGTCGTTTCGACGACCAGCTCGTTGGTCGTGGCGTCGAACGCCGTGCGCGACGCAGCGTCGGACGCGCAGACAATGACGTCGTAAGTGCCCGCAGCCAGTCCCGGCTGGATCGCACCGTCCGGCAGGAGCCACGTGGTGCTGGTATTCCGGGTCGCGGCATAGTAGCGGCCCGCCAGGCCCACGGTGATGGCGACGTTGGCGTCGTTGACCGCGCCGGCCAGCGGCGGGGTCGTGTCGCCCGTGAGCAGGGAGTTGACGGTGGGCGTAACCGTGAGGGTGCTGACGGTCTCGACGTAGGGCGTCAAAAAGCTTCCGGCGATGGGCAGGCCGTCGAAGGTGGTCCCATTGCGCTGCCAGGTGACGGCCAGGTTGTCGCCGCCGCCGCCCTCTTTCATGAGGGCTTCGACGTAGTAGCGGGTGCCGGCGACCAGGGGCTTCAGGGCCGATTTCTGCTGGGTGTACGTGGTCCACACACGGGAATTCGTCCACCCCGGAACGTACGCGATCAGGGCCTTGTGAGCGGGGTCGCTGTCGGTCGAGAGCCAGAGCTGGCTGTTGTCGTCGCTGGCGATCCAGAACCAGTAGTCGCCGGTGGTGGTGGGCGTGATATAGCCCCGCATCCGGCCGCCGTAGTAGTCCGCCCAGTTGGTTAGCGCCTCGAAGGTTGTCCGGTACACGCGCGCGCTGGGGTTGTTGGGATAATTGGGATTTCCGGTCAGGTCGGCGACGGCAGTGCCGCCCCCGATGTTCAGCCAGTACTCCCAGAGGAGGCCGTTGCCGTAGTAGAAGGAAGCCTGGAGATTGGCCGGCAGGTCGACCCCCGTCACCGTGCGGAGGTTGTTGACCGTGACCGTGTAGGTCGTGCCCGAGGTCAGAGTGGAGGTCGTCAGGCGCACGGTGCGCCGGTCGGCCTGGAGCACGGCGGCCGTGACCGTCCTGCCGCCGGAGAGTGCGTAGTTGGCCGGCAGTTGGGCCCGCGTGGGGTCCATCGGCTCGGTGAAGACGATCTGAACGGTCGTGGCGTCGAGCGCCGCGGCCGAGACCATCCCCGGCGGGGCCACGCTGATCGTCGCTGAGGGGGCGCCCTCGTAATAGAACGGGTTCACGGCCGAGACCTGGTAGCGGTGGCGCATGCCGGCGGCCGCGCCCGTGTCGGAGTAGGCCGTCGTGAGCGACGTGCCGTAGGCCGTGCCGTCGCGGTAGATCACGTAATGGTGGACGCCGCTCTCGGGATCCGCCGCGGCCGCCCAGCTCAGATCCACTCGGCTGCTGAGGCCGATCTGAGCGCTGAGATTGGCCGGCGCGGCGGGCGGGCTGGTGTCGGGCGGCGGGCCCCACTGCGAGATGCGTACGCCGGGGATGGGAAGACTCGGATCGGCCGGATTCTCCCAGACTCCGCCGGGCAACTGCCAACGCACCGAGACGTGGTCGCTGCCGGCGCCTTCCTTCTGCAGGACCTCGATGTAGTACCTGCGCCCCGCCATGAGCGCCACCGGCGCCGATTGCTGCGCGGCATACGTAGTATAGGTCCGGTAGCCGGTGGCCAGCGGTACGGAAGCGATCCGCACCTTGTGGGCAGGGTCTTCATCGGTCGAGAGCCATAGCTCGCTCGAATCGTCGCTGGCGATCCAGAAGGTGTAACTGCCGGAGGTGGGCGGATGGACGTAGCCCCTCATCCGGGTCCCGTAGTAGTCGGTCCAATTGAGCGGCCCCTCAAAGGAGGTCGGATAGGTCTTGCCGGTGAAGTTGTCGGGGTAGTTGGGGTTGCTGGTCAAGTCCCTGACCAGCGTCCCGCCGATCCCGGTCCAGTACTCGCGCAGGATGTAACTGTCGCCCAGGGGCGCATAGGTGAACACAGTCTGGAGCCCGTCGCGGACTTCGTTGCCCGAGACCGTGGTCACATTGTGGATCGTCACCGAGTAGGAGTTGCCGCTGACGAGCGGCTGGGCCGTGGTGAGGGTCACCATGAGGCCGTCGGGCGAGAGCGCGGCCCCGGCGATCGTCCCGACGACGAGCACGTAGTTGCCGGGCACGGTGGCAGTCGCCGGGGTAAGCGGCTCAGTGAAGATCATCTCGATGTGCGAGGCATTGGGAATGGCATAGTTGGCCACTCCCGGCACGGTTACGACCACGGCCGCGGATCGCGTCCCCTCGTACCCGTCGCGATTGACGGCCGAGACCTCGTACGAGTAAGGCGTCACCGGCAGCACGCCGGCGTCCTGGTAGGATGTCGCCGCCGAGGTGCCGATCGTTTCGCCGTCGCGATAGACGACGTAGTGATCGACGTAGCTCTCGTTGTCCACGGCGGCGGTCCAACTCAGCGCGATGACGTCCGGATCGGCCGTTACGTGGCCGGACAGGTTAGTCGGCGTCGAAGGCGCGGACGTATCGAGGGCCACGTTCGCCCGTCCCGGGGTCCCGCCCAGCGTGCCTGGCCCCCATTGGATCGGATCGTTGCCGTATTGACCCGCGTTGAGGCGATTGAGCGACGAGCCGGAGCCGTCCGGTTCCGCGGGCCACGGGGCATGGTCGTCGAAGTTGACGTAGTCGACGCGGTAGTACGGGACGTAGCCGCTGGCCGGGTCCGCGGGGCCGACCTGGAAGAGCTTGATCGCGTCGCCGTTGTTGCTGAGGTTGCCGCTGTAGACGCCCGCCACGGGGATGCCGTTGGCCGCGACGTGGTAGCGGGCGTCGAACGCCGCATAGTTGCTCACCAGGACGAGGTACCCGCCGGCGGCGAGCGTCGTCGGGCCGCTCGCGCTCCAGGGCGAAGTCAGCACGGGATTGTTCAGGACGACCTCCGACCCAGTCCACTTGAACTTGACCTGGTCGGCGATGGTCCAGTCGTTGGGGCCGTCGCTGCCGCGGGTAAGCACGACCGTGCCCAAGCCGCTGAAGTTGTACGTGCCGAGCAAGACCCAGCCGTTGGGGTCCGTATACGTGAAGACGTCGTCGTCCTGGTCGATGGTGACGAGCGTCGTCCCGGCCGCGTGGCTAATGCGGTACTGGGCCGCGTCGTCGAGGTCTCGCTTCTGATCTCGGGCGTCGTAGAGGTCGTAGCGGGCAAAGACCTCGTAGGCGCCGCTGGGGAGGCTGCCGGCGGTCCAGGTGGCCGTGGCGCCGGGCTCGAGGGTCCAGGACTCGTGGCCGAACCCGTCGGCATCATACCAGCCGAACGTGAAGCCGATCCCGTTGCCCAGGCAAAAGTCGTGGAGCGTCTGCGCGGCGGCGGAGCGGTTGTAGAGTTCCACAAACTCAAAGTCGTCGGCGCCGTAGCCCGCGGCCATTTCGGCCGGGGTGGCCGCGGCCGGGTGATACATGACCTCGTTGAGCGCCAGCGGCGCACGGTACGGGGCGCTATTGGGCGCCCCCGCGTAGTTCGGCCCAGGACCGAAAGTGGGCGTTTCGAGCAGGGTGAAGTCGGTCCCGCCCGTCGATTTCGTGTACAGGCCGACGGAGATGCCGTTGGGCGTGGCGCCGAAGTCCACGTGCTCGCGATAACCGCCGGCCACGCCGGAGGCGTTGGAGCTCACGTACACATCGTCGCCGTGCTCGCTGAAGGCAAAGGGCACGCGCGAGCCGGGATCGCCCGAGCCGGGCCCGAAGTCGCCGTCTTCCGTGAGCACGAAGTAGCCGTGCGCCTGGATCCACGTATTGGCAGCGATCTGGTATTTCGTGAGGTCTTCCTTGGCGTCGCTGAGGAACCACCCGCCGATGTTGATCGCCTGGTCCGTCGTGTTGTAGAGCTCGACCATGTCCTCGGGCGGCGCGTCCTGGTGGGCGAGCACCTCGTTGACGATCACCGAGCCGGGCGCGGTCAGGGTATCCCCCGAGCCCGGAGTGCCGCCGGGCGCCGCGCTCGCGCGCCAGCCGTCGCTGGTGTTCCACAGCGCCAGAGGGCCGAGCGGGTTACGGATCGTGAGCGAGAAACCCTCGCCGTCGGTGTGGCCGTACCAGCCGTCCTTGAACTCGAAGACGTGGATGGCCCCGCCCACCGGCGCGTCCAGCTCGATCGTCTCTCCGGCGTTGTTGAGGCTGCCCGTGTAAACGCCTGCGACGATGCCCGGACTGACGGTGTTGTAGCGATAGAGGAACGCTGCCTGATTGCGGACGACCACCTTGTACGCGCCGGGGTCAATCGAGACGCCGTACGGGAACGTAAAGGTGATGCCGCTAGCGAACCGCAGCCCCTCGAGCGCCCTCGCCTGGCTGCCGATGTTCTTGATCTCGATGAACTCGAAGTCGTCATTGTTCGCGTAACCGGCGGCGATCTCGGCCGCGGTCGGCGCCGCCGGGTTGTACATGATCTCGGTGATGCGGATTGACGGCGTCAGGTTGACGTAGAACGTGGCTTCGCTCAGCGCACTCCACACGCCCCCCGAGTACGCCCGGGCCTTCACGTGCGCCGTCGTGCCCAGCGGGATCGGTCCGCTGTAGACCGCGACGCTGGGGGACGGGTTCACCGCGCCGCCGGGCAGGCGCGGGTCCGTGCCGTCCAGCGAGTAGTAGATCGTCCCCGAGCCGGTCATGGTCAACTGGAAGAAGGGCGGCAGCAGCCCGCCGAACTGGTTGAACTCCGGCGAGGCCACGATGGGATAGAGCGGGGCGGCAACCGTGCTCAAGTGGTCGGTCGTGTACATCCGCGCGTTTCGGAGCTGATTGAGCAGGACGCTGGCGCGGTTGGGCAGGAAGGAGTTCAGCTCGTTGTTGACGGCGTTGAGCCAGTCGTTCTTCGACAGCGGCGGCTCCCGCTTGGAATCGCCCCAGCGGGCCGATTCCGCGACCATGGCCCCGCCGTTGACCACGCTGTAGCCCAGCTCCTCGGCGCGGGCCATGAAGCGGACCCGACCCGGGTCGGTCGCCAGCGCGGCCGTCATCGGGCCGTTGTGCGTCAGGTACTCGTGGGCGCGGTCGGCGAAGAGCATCCGGTAGTCCGAATGGGCCATCAGCTCCTGATGGACCATCTGCGGATTGCTCTTGTAGATGTCCGTCCAGCCGGCGGGAAAGGGCCCGGTGCGGTTGGCGTCGCCGCCGGCGATGGCGTTGGCGCGGGAGAGCGTGTGCTCGGCGTCGTGGACGAAGAACTTGAAACCCGACTGTCCGTCGCGGTTCCTGATGCCGTACCAGTTGTTCGGGCTGGTGTTGCCGAGGAAGTTGGAGATCGGCGAGTCCATGTCGCCGCCGTAGAAGACGATCAGCATGTAGTCGATCAGATCGGCCACGCCGATGTAGATGGGGTAGCTCGGATCGCGTTGGTGGGTGACGGGGTCGAGGCCCTGCACGTGGTAGTAGGCGGCATCGGTGGCAAAGCCCGCCTTGGTCAGGTTCCAAAGCTCCTGCCAGGCCGTCATATCGCCGTCGGTGGCGAAGATGTTGTAGCCGTCGCCCACCTTGATCACGTCGTAGTCTTCTTCGACGCCGCCAAAGTACGACGCCGCGAAGGAGCCCTCCGGCCGCTCTTCCGTCTGGTACAGGCCCCAGTATTGGCCGTCGACGTACAAATGATAGAAGCGGCTGCGGGTGTAGGGCTGGCCCAGGGCCCCCTGCGTATCCCGGCCGAAGACCTCGCGGAACTCCGCATTGTTCGGATCGCCGCCGAAGCTCCAGGAGTAGTTCTGGCTGCACCGCAGGTCGATGTTGTCGAACTCCTGGACCCCTTCGTCGCCGAACAGCGGAAATCGCAGCTTGCTGTCGCCGTAGTCTCCCTTGAAGAGCACGCGGAAGGCGTGCTTCGGGTTGCTGCCGCTGCGGCTGTATCCGCCGCGGATCCGCAGGCCGGCGTTGACCTGGAATCCCTCGCTGCCGTCCGGGTTGATCAGCTCCAGCGACGCCAGCCGTTCCCAGCCCGGCCCGTCTTGCCAGGGGTTGACATAAATCCCCGTCGCCGCGTCGAACAGGTTCGGCAAATCGGTAACGAGCGACAGCGTGGGGAGGGCCAAGAGCGCCGACTGCACTTGCGGCCCCCACGTGGGATCGCTCGTTACAGTCGGGTCCATGCCGTAGTCCAGGATCTGGCCGTTGATCGGGCCGGTCGGCCAGCCGGGCGGAGGCGCCCCCGTCGACGCCTGCTGGACCACGTCGGCCGTGAAGATGTAGGTCTGCGTGTCGACGTCGGTCGCTTGGTACGCGGTCTTGAACGCCGCGGCCCGCACCGTCGTCGTGCGGTTGATGGTGATCGG
>CAYGZI010000302.1:2212-7227 GCA_964354245.1 uncultured Planctomycetaceae bacterium | reverse complement strand
CGTCGATGATGTGGACCTTGCGGACTCCCTTCCCGAGGGTCTCCATGCCGGCATGGAGCTTGGGGATCATTCCCGCGTCTACGGCCCCCGAATCGATCAGGTCCTGGGCCTGCCGGAGCGTGAGCGAGTGGATGAGCGAATCGGGATCGGTCTTGTCGCGGCGGACTCCGTTGACGTCGCTGAGAAAGACGAGCTTTTCGGCGGTCAGGGACTGGGCGACCGCCATGGCGGCCGTGTCGGCGTTGACGTTGAGTTTTCCGCGGTCGCCGGCCAGGCACATCGAGGGGATCACCGGGACAACGCCCTCGTCGCAGAGCCTATGGATGGTGTCGCAGTCCACGCGCGTCACGTGGCCGACCCGTCCGAGGTCGATCGGCTGGCCGCCGTCGCCGTTGAGACAAATCCGCTCGCCGAACAGCACGTTGGTCGTGCGGAAGTTCAGCGGCTCGGCGCGGCCGCCGAGGAGTTCCACCTGGGCGGCCAGGGCCTCGTTGATCTCGTAGGCCAGGACCCGCTCGACGATCTCCAGCGTGGCCTCGTCGGTGTAGCGGCGGCCGTGGACGAACCGCGGCTCCAGTCCGGACCCGGTCATGGCCCGGCTGATCGCCGCCCCGCCGCCGTGGACCAGGACCGGCCGCATCCCCACCGTTTCCATGAAGAGCACGTCCATCAGCAGGTGGGTCATCGCCCCGGGGTCTTCCATGACGCTTCCCCCCAGCTTGATGACGGTGATCTTGCCGCGGAACTGGCGGATCCAGCCCAGGGCTTCGATCAGCACGTCGGCCTTCTCGATGGCGTCTTGCAAGGAGATGCTCCCGCTCTTCAGGGGCGGATCGTTTGTACTAGTGTGCCACTGCTTGCCGCTTGGCAAGCAGTGCAGCCAGCCAAGAAAACGACCCCAGTGCAGGGGGGGCCGGCACGGGGGAAACCCCTTATTTTAGCCCCAGCCGCCGGACTGTCAACGCCGTTGGACCCCAAGTGGAACCCGGAAAAGGTGACAGGCACCTTTTGTGCGAAGCACCCTTCGGGCCTTTCAGGCAAAAGGTGCCTGTCACCTTTTCCGGCCCCCCCAAGGGGCCGCAGACTCTCCAATAACTTGCCAACGCCGCCGCAACCCGCTAAACTCACCGTTCGACCCAGACCCGGAGCTACGGGGTTGTTATGCTGAAGCATAACCTACGGCTCCGGCCGCTGGCCCTTCTTCAAAGACAGGCAAACGGGTACACGGATGTTCCCCGACATCGAAAATCCTCTGTTTTGCGACGAACCGACCGCGTTCGCGGTTGGTTGCGACTGGGCCACCTGCCACACGCTTAAGGACTCGCTCCGAGCGGACGACCTCCGGGTGGAATGCTATGCCTCGATCGAGGACTTCCTCGCGGCCTGCGATCCTGCCTGGCCCGGGTGCGTCTTCCTGGACTGGGGCCTTGCCGAAGGCCGGCAGCAAGAGGTCTTCCAGCAACTGGCCGAGCGCGGGGTCCATCTGCCCGTGCTCCTCTTGGCTGCGCGCGGCGACCTCGCGGCCGCTGTCCTCGCCGTCCGGTCGGGGGCGTTTCATTTCCTTTCCAAGTCGTGTTCGCCGAGGGATCTCGCAGAGGCGGCCCGAGAGGCCGTCCAGTGGGAGGCCGAACACCACGCAGAACTCCTCGATCGCACCAGGATTGAGAAACGGCTCGGCCGATTGACCGACGCGGAACGCGAGGTCCTCGATCTGGTCGTCCAGGGCATGTCCAACGAAGCGATCTCCTCCTACCTCGGGCTGAGCGTCCGAGGCGTGGAGAGCCGCCGATCCAGCCTGATGAAGAAGATGCGGGCCAAGAGCGTGGCCGACCTGCTGCGCCAGGCGATTGCCGCCTGTTGCGGATCGAGGTCACTGTTGGACCGTCGCTTCCAGGTCCACGCGGCCCGCGGCGGTCGGTAGCGCGAACGTCCTGGCGTCACCGTGGCGCGTGCCGCGATCGGCCTCGGCAGGCTTGCCGTTGAGCCGCACTGAACTCACCGAGCCCTCGGTCCGCAGGCGGAGCCGGACGGCGGAGGGCCGATGGCGGGCCGGCAGCTCGATCGTCCCCGTGATCCGCCGTCCCTCGCGCTTCAGTCGGAAGCTGGTCGGCCCGAAGCGGGTCTGGAGCCGCTCGACGCGGATTTCCTTGCCCGGCGCGAGCCATGCCTCCGGCGTGGCCCGGCAGTAGACCAACTCGTCCGTTTCGTCGTCGCAGAGCATGGCCAGGAGCGTGCTGCCGTAGTAGTGCATGGCCCAAGGGGCCAGGTCGTAAATGCGGTTGGCGCCCCAGGAGCGGTGCTCGAAGGTGGTGAGCGTCTGGCGGTCGCTCTGGGTGGCCAGCAGGCTGTAGAACGTGTAGACCGCGTGCTTGGGCTCGTCGCGGCGGAGATAGGCGAAAACGTGACCGGCGAAGTGCCCCTCGTCGGCCAGGTTCGGGGCCATGACGAACAGGTTATCCTCCAGGTTGGCCAAGGCCCAGTTTTCCAGGGGGTCGTGCGGCGCGACCACGCCCGACTGCACCAACCCCTCCAGCCCGCCGTCCACCACGCCAGCGTACCACATCGTCTCCTCGTGCCCCTTGGACTCCAAGTAGCCGGGCACGTAGGGGACGAAAGCGCCGTCGCTGAGCTTGACCGGCTCGCGCTGGCGCGCGGCCAGGCGCAGCCCACGCACAATGCACCGCCGATAGTCGTCGGCCTCCCGGCGGAACTCGGCTGCGCGCGGGTGACCGGTCCGCTCCAGCACGTTGACCACCTCGGTCAATCCGAGCCAGTTCACACAGTCGGTAAAGGTGCCCGTGCCGGCCGTGCCGTCGGTCACGCGCCCCGGCGGGAGCCAGCCATAGTTGGGCGGCCGCGTGCCGTCGGGATTGTCGCGCTTCGTGAGTTTGCGCTGGGCGGCGGTCCATTCCAGGCTCTTCAAGAGGGCGGGGAGCTTCTGGTCGAGCCATGCCCGGTCGTCCGAATACATGAAGTACCTCGCGGCCGCCCATTGGAACCAGCCGTGATAGTTGAGCCAGAGGAGGGCCGTATAGCGGGGCGGGGCCGTGAAGAAGCCGTCCCACGACGTGTACTCCTTCGATGCCTCCGACCGCTGCGACCCCTGCCAGCGGAAGCCCGCCTCCAAATACTGCTTGGCCTCCTCGAAGTAGCCGCGCCGGGCCAAAGCCTCGATCCCGTAGGCCGTCACGTGGAGCCAGACGTAGTCGTAGTTGAGCGGACTGGTCTTCAGGGCATAGTCGCCCTGGGCGTCGAGGTCGCCGGTCACGAGCGTGCGCGGGTAGAGCGTCTTGAACATGTTGACCACGACCGGATCGGGCAGGCTGATCTGCGTTCCCTTGGCCAGGCGCGCGTCCCAGTACTTCTTTGCGGCGGCTTGCGCCTTGGCGAAGCCAAGATTCCGGGCTGCTTCCACCAGCTTCTCGTCCACTGCGATGTAAGGGATCACCAGGTCTACCTGGTTCTCTTGCGGCACGAGCTTGACGAGGACCTCGTTGTCCGAGGCGGACGCGACCGTGGCCGCTGCACGATCGAATGCCAGGACGATCCGCGTGCCCGCCCAGAGCCGGCCGCTCTCGATCCGCGCCTTGGCAAGTCCGGCCAGCGGCTTGGGCTTGCCCGCGCCCCAATGGTCCGGCCGGATCTTGAGCCACAAGGGGTCCGGGCTGTTAAGACGGCCCAGTTGCACGAAGGCCGCCAGCGGCTCGTAGCCGGTCCGCACCTCTTCGCCCACCAGCGGATAGGCCAGTGCGGTCGCGTGGAAGACGGCGCGATCTTCCCGCGACCGGGTGTTTACGATGATCTGGTATCCGTCTTCGAGGCTTTGCGTGACCGACCGGTCGCCGTGCCCTTTGAACGCCGGGGTGGCTCCCTCGCCGAAATGGACGACGAAGTCGTCGGCCGCCGGGTGCCCGGTGCCCAGCGCGGAGCTGGAACTCACACCGATGCTCCCGTTGCTGAGCACATAGAACTCCTGGCAGACGTTGGGCCAGCCGAGGAACATGCGGTGGTGCTTCACGTCGGGGACGCGCCGGCAGAAGTAGTCGTAACTGGCGTCGGGCATGGCCCGGATTGCCTCGCCGACCCGCGGCGCGTGGGCTCGCGGCGTCCGGTAGGCGAACTCGAAGGCCCGGTCGTCTTGCTTGGGCCGGGCCTCGTCGTAGCCATTCCACGCGAAGTACTTCTCGCTGGTCGAGCGGAACGGTTCCTTGCGTGCCGCTTCCACCTGGGCGGCCAGGGCTTCCCTCGCGGCCTTTGTCGAGCCAAAGTCGCCTTGCGCCGAGGCGAAGATGCCCAAGTCCTTCAGCCACACAAAGGATTCCCGCCGGAGCATCTGGGCCGAGATGCTAAAACCGTAATCGTCGGCCAGCTCCACGCAAAACGACCCACTGCCCGCCAGACGCACGCGCAGGCCGTGCGGCATCCCCTCCTGGGGGCCGAGCGGCTCGGTGGTCAGCTCGGTCCCTTTCGCGGGCACAACGCGGACCTGGCGGAGCCAGGGCTTCACCGGCGACGGGTCTTCCCATTGCACGGCAAACGTGTCGAGCCGCTTCTGGTCCGGCCCGGCCGAGACCAGCAACGTAGCCAGAGCGCCTGCTGCGAGGAAGATCGAGGACACGGGAAACCTCCATTTGCATTCTCAAGGGGTCAGGGATATCTTAACGCCTATCGCGGCAGAAGCCATCGGCTCTCAGCTATCAGCAATCGGCTTGTTCTGATAGCTGATAGCTGAAAGCTGACGGCTGATAGCCGAAAGCTGACCGCTGACAGCTTTGGAGAAACCCCAATGCCAAAATCGCTCGTCTGGAGTCTTGCGTTTCTCGCCTTCCCCGGCGCGGTTCTCGGGGCGACGCTTAAGCCCGCCAGCGTGACGCAGTTCTTCGTCGCCCCCGAAAAGCCGGCCCGGCTGCAATGGAAGATCGAAGGAGGCCCGCTGGCCGAGCCGCTGGAGTATTCGCTCCTGGACTATTCCGGTAAGCCGGATGGCTCGGGCCGCGCGAAGTTGCTCGACGCGG
>CAYGZI010000302.1:0-2202 GCA_964354245.1 uncultured Planctomycetaceae bacterium | reverse complement strand
CGGGCATAGTGGAAGTCGCGCTCCAGCCGCACCAGGGCTTCTTTGAGATCGAGTTCCCGGCGACCAAGCAGCGGTTCGGCATCGTCTCGCTGCCGGCGCGGCAAGATGTACTACCGGACAAGTTCTTCTGCATTGACGGGGCCCTCTCGTGGTTGGTGCGCGACGACGAGATCCGCGAGGGGCTCGTCCAGGCCGCCCGCCGCAGCGGCATCCGCACGATCCGCGAGCGCCTCACCTGGGGAGCGGTCCATCCGGCGCAGGACCGCTGGGACTGGGAGACCAGCGCCCATTACGACACGCTCCGCCGCGCGTGCCTCAAGCACGGCGTCGAAGTGCTCGAAATGGCCCACGACGGGCCCCGCTGGATGGGCCACGTCGGCCCCAGGTATCCCGAGAACCTCGTCGCCGCGGCCCGCTCGTGGCAAAAGATCGCTGAGAAATGGCGGCCCACCTGGGGCGGCCTGGAGATCTGGAACGAGCCCGACATCTTCTTCGGCGGCAACCTCCCCGCCGACCAGTACGTCCCCTTGGTGAAGGCGATTTCGTTCGGCTTGCACGAGGCCAAGATCGACGTACCGGTCGTGGGCGGGGTGATGGCCCACTGCAACCGCCAGTTTTTGGACACCGCCGCCCGCAACGGCATCCTGGACTCGATCGACGTCTTCAGCTTCCACACCTATAGCCGCGCGCCCGAGATGGAGGGGCTGGTGGAGAAGTACCGGGCGTGGCTCAAGGATTATGGCCACGAGTCGATGCCGCTCTGGCTGACCGAGTGCGGGCGCCCGTGGAAGACCGGGCCTGAGCGGCCCCCCGTGGATCAAGACGCCGAGAGCGCCCTGGACATCACCATGAAGGCCGTGGAGGCCAAGGCGTGCGGCATCGCCCGCTACTTCGCCTTCGTCTATCCCTTCTTCGAGGAGGGCAAGAACAACTTTGGCATGATGGACAAGCGGGCCACGCCGCTACGGTCCTTCGCGGCCTACGCCCAAGCGGCCCGCGTCTTGGCTCACCATCGGTACATCGGCGACCTGAAGCATGGCGACAAGCGGATCCTGCGGGCGCGGTGGTTCCACAAGGGGGCGGACCCGCAAATAGCGAATGCCTTGGTGCTCTATACGGGGCGTGTGGATCCGGGTGCGACCGTGAACATGGACGGGCGCATCTCGCGGATCGAGGGGATCGACGGGCGGGAACTCAAGCCGACCTCACCGGGTGAGGTTCCGGTGCCGGACGGGATGGTGTACGTCTGGTGCTTGCCGGAGTCCGAGTTTGATATGCAGACGAAGGCCCGATCCTTGTGGAGGGCGGCTCGACAGGCGAACGCTCCGCGCGATGCCCCCTCGCCGATCATCCTCCGCTACCAGTGGGACGCTAAGCTTCTCCAGCCGACTTCCGAAGGGTACCGCTTCCGCGCAGAGACGCCCAGGAAGATGCCGATCGCCGTGCGGGTCTTCAACCTCGCCAAGGAGCGGCGCGACTTGGCCCTGAGCCTCCGCTTCCACCAACAGGAACCCCTCATCTCTGGCCCGGATCCGCAGCGGATCCAAGTACCGGCCGAGGGGTTTGTCGACGTGCGCTGGGAGGCGCATTTTAGCGCCGCCATGCCCCAGGCCAAGACGCTTCGCGTGATCGTCACCGCCCAAAGCGACGGCGACCCGCGCCCGGTGACGCTCGACTTTGAGCTGATGCGGCCGAAGTAGGGTGAGGGGGTGAATACCCGAATGGTGCGGGACAGTGAAAAGTGACAAGTGAAAAGTGCAAAATGAGGGCCCTCCGGCCAATTTGCCCTTTTCACTTCTCACTTTTCACTTTGCACTTCTCACCCCGTCACCCCCTCACCCTGTCACCCTCTCATCTTCACCGCCGCTCGATCGCCTTCTTCCCCGGCGGGGCCGGCGTAAAGATGTCGCTTGGCTTGAGCCCCAGGGCCTTGATCGCCTCGAGCCAATAGTCGGACTTGCCGACGCCCGGGCCGCGGATGTTCGAGCCGAAGGAGAACTTCACCCCGGCTGCCTTGGCCACGCGGAGCCATCCGATGCGCGGCACCCGGTATTGCGAGTTGATCTCCACGGCCACTCCGTACTTGAGCACCGCGTCGATCACTTTTTGCACCCGCTTGGGCGTCCAGAGGGCGTCGTATTGCTTGTCGAGGCCGCCGGGCAGCCAGGTATCCGGGCCGGGAACTCCGATCTCCCGCAGAAA
>CAYGZI010000301.1:0-7265 GCA_964354245.1 uncultured Planctomycetaceae bacterium | reverse complement strand
GTCGCCACGCAGTCCGAGGGCAAGCTGGAGTACGAGCCGATCGGGATGAAGGTCGTCAACAACGCCGAGGCCGACGCGCTGTTGCGGTGCGAATACCGGCAGGGCTGGGCGTTGTGAGGCGCGTCGGACCGTTAGCTCGTCACGAGCACCTCGACCGTCTGCCGGCAATCGCGCCCGAGCCTGGAGTTCAGCTCGCCGCGAAGCAGCGGGACCTCCGCGGGCGCAGAGATCCCGAGCTTTGTCCGGTTCCTCCACGTGCGCAGCACTTTGACCGTAATGGTCGGGCCAATCTGGATCTCTTCTCCGGTTTTGCGGGTCAGGACAAGCATCGGACACCTCCACGGAACATGAGGAACCTCTGGATCGTCAATGGCGGGAATCTCGCCTGGTGGTGCAGGCGTCCGGCCTGCACCACAACAACCTCACTCCTTCACCGTCTCTGGCCGGCGGGCGTCTGGGGATCGCCCTTGGCGCCTGGACACACGCGCAGCTCGTTGCGGATCTCCCGGACGGCCGGCAGGTCCGACATCAGGCTCTGCGCAATCTGCTTCAGATAGTAGCTCGGCACACGGCCCCCGAGGGTCAGCACCCCCTCGAAGAAGCTGCACGATACGCTGCGAAGCGGAACGTAGGGCGACTGGCGCAGGCGCGCTTGCGCCGCTGTCGCCATCGCCGCCTCCGCGGTCCCACGGTGGCAATTCGGCGAGGGGACCAGAAGCGATGCTGCTTCAACGGACGACATCGCGATCTCCTTATCCTCAAGGCTTCTGGCAAGGCGGAGCAATCCGCCGGGCCGGTCGATTGGACACGTCCCTTAGTCTAGCGCGGCGCCAAAACCTGCGAAGCGGGAGAATCCTTGAAGCCCCCTGGGGGAAGACCGGCAAGCGGCGTCAGGATTTGTATTACGCCGCTTGGGGGGGCCGGCAGTGGAGGTCACTTGCTCCACGCGGACCGGAGTCCGTAAACCTTGAGCGAGACGATTTTCGCCGGGCCGCCGACGGTTTGGAGGGCGAGTGGTTTGTCGCTGGCGCGCGGCAGGAAGCAGGAGGTCATCGAGACGCACCCATCGTTGCCGAAGACCTCGATGGACGTGCGGTCCAGAAGGACCTGGAGCTTGATCCGGCCGCCAACCGGCGCGAGCGCGGCCGAGCGGCCCAGGCACGTGAGCTTCTTGTCGGTTACGGAATACACCAGCGGCTCGCCGCGGAGGATCAAGGAGATGGTGGGGCCGGCTTTGCCGGCCGGGCTGTCCGCTGGCTGAGTGCTGGGGCTGCGCCCCAGCCTACGCGCGTCGGCCGGCACAGCAGGCCCTACTTCGATCTCGGCGCGGATGTCGAACAACTCGCCCTGGACGCCTGCCAGGAGATCTTCACCCGGCTGCACCACGCGGTCACTCCACGAATACTCCTTGGCGTGGAGCCGCTCGATCTCCCTGACCGGCAGGCGGCAAATCCGCAGCCCCTCGGGCGTCCGGCGGAGATTCAACTCGCACGGGAAGCTCATCTGCTGGTTGAACGGCATCTTGGGGTACTTCCCCCCATTCATCCAGGCGATCTGGATGCGCCGGCCGTCGGCGGCCGGGATGTCGCTATAGGTCTGCACCGCGTAGTAGTTCGCGCCCCAGTCGGGGCGGTGCGGTCCGGTCTCGGGCGTGAACCGCTTGCCGTCGAAGGCGCCCACCAGGTAATGCCCGTTGGCCGCGGTCCAGACCCATTTCTTCTCGGCCGGATTGGCGTCCACCGGCATCTCGAAGAAATCGGGGCACTCGCCGCAGCCGTGTACGGTGATGTCGTGGAGGTGCGTCCATCGCTTCAGGTCCGGCGAGGAGAAGAACCCGAACACGTTGCCGTCCTTGAAGAGCGTCATGATCCACTGCCTGGTCGGCGCGTGCCAGACGACCTTCGGGTCGCGGTTGGAGCCGACGACGTGCGGCAGCACGGGGTTGTTCTCATACTTGGTCCAAGTCCGGCCGCGGTCGAGCGAAAAGGCGATTGACTGGGTAAAGGGCTGCCCCTTGGACTCCGGCGACGTGCCGCCGGCCGAGGTGTAGATGGCGACGATGGGCTTCTCGGGCCCCTTCTGGAAGCCGGCGGTGTTGTTCCAGTCCACGGCCGCCGAGCCGGAGAAGATCGTGCCCAGCCGGTCCGGCTCAATGGCATTGGCCAGTTGCTCCCAATGGACCAGGTCGCGGCTGACGGCATGGCCCCAAGTCATATTGCCCCAGTTGATCCCCTTGGGATTGTGCTGGAAGAAAAGGTGATACTCGCCCTGGTAATAGACCAGCCCGTTGGGGTCGTTGGTCCAGTTCGTCGCGGGCGTGAAATGGAATTGCGGGCGGTAGGTCTCCTGGTAGAGCGGGCCGGTGGCGATCTCCTGCTGGAGGCGCCGGCTGCTTTGGACGATGTGGTCGACGTTGATGTGTCCCCAGCCGCCGGTCTGTTGGTCCACGATCTGGATGACGGCCTGGCGTCCGACGAGGTCGCTTACGTCCCAGGTGTGCCAGTCGAGGCGCTCGCTGCCGCCGGGACGGTCGTTCGGGCCGGTGGCCGTGCGGACCACTTTGCCGTCGAGCAGGAGGTTGATGCAGGTCTTGCCGGGGTGCATCCCGCCGCCGATGAGAAAGTTGATGTGCTTGCGATCGATCTTGAATGCGGGGGAGGTGAGGGTGCCCGTGGCGCCGTCGCCCTTGTAGAAACCATTGACCAGGCCGCGGCCTTCGTAGCCGCTCACGTCCATCTGATTGGGCAGCGTGCCGTGGGCCGGGCCGGGGCCGAAGGCCTCGCCGGTCGTCTTCCAGGCGCCGTAGTCCGGGCCTTCGAAGCCGGCGATGAGGATGTCGTTGTCTTGGGCAGCCTGCAGGAGCCCTGCGCGGTCAAACAACGCGAACAGGACGAGGATTGACGAGGCTCGAATCATGGCATTGCTCCTTCGCTGGAAGCGCCGAGATGAACGCGGCCGTGCCGCGGATTGACTGGAATCTTCAGTCCGCCGCCCGGGCCTGTCAAGCGCTGCGGGTCAGGAGTCGGAAGACGCGCCGCGGCTGAGCACCGCTTGACGCCGCCGGGCTTTTGTGTAAGATGATGTGTGGAGGTGGTACTAGATTCTTCTGGAGGCTCTGCGGACATGGCAACCAATCTCGGTATTGACGAAACGCTGCTTCGAGAAGCAGTCCGGGTCGGACGGCAGCAGACGAAGAAGGCCACGGTGAACGAAGCCCTGCGGGAGTACATTGACCGCCGCAAGCGTCTGAAGGCCATCAAGCTGTTCGGAAAAATCGACTTCGATCCCGAGCACGACTACAAGGCCCAGCGGAGGAAGCGGTGATCGTCCTGGATACTTCCGTCCTCTCGCTTGCCTTTCGGCGCCGGAAGCCGGATGCCGATGCGCCGGGCGTGGTCGCGCTCTTGGGGACGATGATCGCCGAAGACCGCCCGATGCGCGTCCCGGGAATCGTTCTGCAGGAGCTGCTCTCCGGGACCCGCACGTCAGAACAGTTCAACCGGCTTCGGGCAGCCGTCGCCGCGTTTCCCGTTGTCTTCGCGGGCGAAGCAGACCACGTTCGGGCCGCGGAGATCAGCAATGCTTGCCGCCGCGAGGGCATAGCCTGCTCGACCGTGGACGCGCTCATCGCCGCGATGAACATCAACATCGGGGGTCAGCTCTTCACGACCGACGCTGACTTCGAGCAGATCGCGACAGTTTGCGACCTGAGCCTTTTTCCCCACGCCTAGCGCCGACGTCAGCCGGCGAGACAAGCCCCCTGCCCTGCCCCACACGCGCTGTGTGTCAACGAGGCGAGAGGCGCCCTCACGGGCTCTGAACGCCGCCCAGCCGGGTGCTCATGGCCTCCAGGTCGTCGAGCGTCTGCGCCCCGCCCACCTGCAAGCGCACCAGAAATCGCCCTATGGCCTCCCAGCCGTATCGGAGGAGCCGCTCCACGATGAACGACGCATAGAACCCCTCGCCGACAAAGGCCCGCGAGCACCGTCTGCGAAAGGTGTTCATCGTGAAGAGTCCCGCGGAATAGAGGTTCTTGGGCACGTCGGTCTTTGCCGGATCGGCGAAGCAAGTGGCGGCCAGGGCGATGCGCTTGGAATAGACCCGGGGCTCGAAGGTGGAGAAACCCATCCCGGCAAACAAGGGGATATTGGGCACCAGGCGCAAGATGCCGTAGAACCACAAAGCCGCCAGAGGGGGCTCGGCCACCAGCAGGAGCTTGCCCCCCGCAGCCAGGAACCCGCCCAGCGCGAGCGTAAACAGCTCGCAGCGCCGCTCGGGCGGCATGCGCTGCCAGCGCCGCGGGACGATTGCGGCGGCCGCTCCCCAATCGTGGCCGACCGGGGCCGTGAGGAACTCCAGCACCAACTCCCGGCTCACCAGCGGCCGCTGGCCCCCAAGCATCTCGCTCAAGTCGGAGAGGGGCTCCAGCACGGAGGGAATCTCGTTGGACTCTTCCGTCACCCACCGCGGCGCCCCCCAAAGCTCCAGGCACGCCAGATTGGACCACCAGGTCCGCCTCTCGGAGGGGCGGTTGACCAGCACGTGGGCGAAGTTCGAGACCTGCTCGCCTTCGGTCGCCGCGCGGCGGTACGAGATCAGGGCCAGGACGTCGGACCCTGCTTCCGATGGCACGAACACGAGTCTCTTCGGCGCCTTGGCAGGGTCGAACCGCTCCCGGGCCTCAGCCGGGACATCCTGAGGGAGTTGATAGTAGAGTTCGGGCCCGACCTGCTCGTACCAGCGGCGCAGGTCCTCTCCGGGCAAGGAACTTGCCCGGGGACCATACCCCGCCTTTCGGTCGGAGTGTCCCCCGTCGTCCTGCCCAAGGGGTGGGCTTCCGGCAGGGCAATCGGTGCAATAAGCCTGATGTATGCAATTCACGGGTGCCAAGTCCTCTGCTGGCGGTATTCCCATTATATTCTGCCCTTGCAGGGCCGACAAATGTACCACCAGCGGTGGGGGTCCTGCCTGGCGACGCGCGCAATACTCCCTCGTGCAAGCGTAGGCCAAGAAATCGCTGCCGTGGCACAAGCCGCCCGTGGCACAGCCGCCCCCGGCTGTGCCGCCGCCTCGAATTCAGGTCTACCGTCACTTACTCTCGCCACAGCCAGGGGTAGTCACCCTCTTTGTTTGCGAGGCCTTTGCGAATCGGGTTCTGAGCGATGTACTGCGCGACGTCCTCAATGCTCTCGTCCCGCCGCAACAGGTGATCGTGCGATTCGTCTTGCCAGACGTGTCCGCGGCGCCGGAGGGCTTTGTTGACCGAGTGGGCCGACGAGCCCTTGATGCCGTTCATGATCTCGGCCAAGCCGAAGGAGTTGCCGATCGCGTCGCGCAAGGGCGTAAACAACAGATGAACGTGGTCCGGCATGACAATGGCGCAGTGCATCCAGAGTTTCGTGCCGTGATCGTGGAGACAGTGATTGAGCACCAGGCTACGGACGTCCACGGGCAAAGACCATTTCCGCCATGTTCTGAACGTGACAAAAAGCGGGCGCTCCTCCGCTTGAATATGCGGCAGATTGCGTCGGTACTCATCTTTGGCCGGTTTGGCCAGTGGTGCCCGTGGCACAGCCGCCCCCGGCTGTGCCCGGTCAGCGGCGCCAGGCGCCTTGCGCGGTCTCGGCATGAAGGATTCTCCGTTTCGATTGTCCATTCCCCAGCCGAGGGCGGCTGGGCCACGTCGCCTAAAGCGAGAGCACGAACTCGGCCAGGTCGTCGATCTCCTGCGGGCTGAGCCCTTCAACGCTGCCGTGCCGCTTTTCTTTGACGAGCAGGTCCTTCATGGTCTCGTGGCGGCCGTCGTGGAGGTAAGGGGCCGCGCGCCAGACCTCGATGAGCGTCGGCGTGTCGAAACGGCTCTCCAGCTCCTGCCCATTCTGCGTGCCCACGTCGTGGCTTCGCAGATCGGTGTACAGCGGCGGCGGATGGCAGCGCATGCAGCCCGTCCGCCGGCTGGCGAAGAGCCGCAACCCCCGCTCGGCCGCCGGGCTCAGATCCTCGTCCACCAAATAGGGGCTGGGGACCGGCTGAAGCGACTTGAGATACTCGTCGATCGCCGCTGCGTCTTCTTCCGGCCGATCGGCGAACATCGTGGTCTTCAGGCCAGCCCGGACCGCCGCCTCCGCGGTCCCCCGGACGCCCAAGCTCATCGACGGCGGGGTCTGGTGGGCCACGACCATGCTCTTGGTCTTCTTCGAGTTTCCCACGCCGTCGTTGGGCAGGTCCCAGTTCAGGGCGTCGCTCCGCCCGTCGGGATGACAGCTCGCGCAGCTCTGCCAGTGCTGGTACGAGACCGTGGCGTCGTTGAAAAGCGCCTCGCCGCGCCGTTGGACGCTCCATTGCGGCCGGGGCCCCAGCGCAATGACCCTCGGCCGGGCCGCCGCGGGCCCGTCGAGATCGAAAACCTCCAGCGCATCGCTGAAGTACGCGGCTGCAAACACCTTGGACCCCACCACGGCCAGGGCCCGCGGCCCGTTGCCGGCAGTCGGCACGCGCCGCCGCATGGGGCCGAGGATCCCGGGGTTTCCCGGCGTGCCGCCGGCGACCCTGGACGGGTAGATTTTCCAGAGCTTCTTAAGCATGTCCGGCAGGTCGATGACGCTCAATTCGTGCGTGCCGGCATGGGCGATCGCCAGGCGCCGGCCGTCGGCCGTGCAGCCCACGCCCCAGGGATTCCCCGCCCCGCGGACTAGCTCGTCCAAGTGGACCGAATTGAGGAACTCCTTCTTCGGCAGGTCCACGACGCTCACCACGTTGGTGTTCATCCACCCCTGCTCGATGTGAGTCGTGGTCAACTGGTAGTTGGCCAAGAGGTGCGTGACGAAGGCGTAGAGGCCGTCGGGCGAGATCGCCAGCCCGCGCACGCTCATCGAGCCGTCGGGCAACGGGATCGGCGTCACCCGGCGCGACGGCAGCTCCACCAGCGAGACGTCGGCGGCGATGAAGAACCGGTCGGCCCGGCCGTTGGGAAGGTGATTGGCCACGACCAGCATGGCGCCGTCGGGCGTCACCGCGGCCGCGACCGGCTCCCGCGTCACCTTGATCCGCGCGACTTCCTTGCCGGACGCCAGGTCGATCTCGGAGACGTCGTTGTTGAAGCGGTTGCAGACGAAGAGCCGCGTTCCGTCCGGCGTCACCGCCGGGCCCATCGCCGTGTGGCCCACGGGGATCGACGCCGCGATCTTTTGCGACGCGGTGTCGATCGCCACGCCCGTGCTCTTCAGTGACGCGCAGGTGACGAAGAGTCTCCTGCCGTCCGGGCT
>CAYGZI010000300.1:0-7326 GCA_964354245.1 uncultured Planctomycetaceae bacterium | reverse complement strand
CATGGGGGCGACGATCATGTCCAGGTCTTCGCGGGTGTAACCGAACGCCCGCAAGAGCTGGGCCAGCGTCTCCGGATGGCTCTCCGGCCGGCGCGTGGGCTGGAAGAGCCCGCGCAATTCGATGCGGTTTTCCTCGAGCCAGCGGCGATAGGGGCGCTGGCGGGCAATCTTCCCCTTGATCTCGTTGTCCACGACGATGCGGCCCTCGCGGGTGTCGACCAGGAACATGCGGCCGGGCTGAAGACGCCCCTTCTGGCGGATCTTCTCCGGCGGGAACTCGATGGCGCCGACCTCGCTGGCCAGCACGACCAGGCCGTCGGTGGTCACGACGTAGCGGCACGGCCGCAGCCCATTGCGGTCAAGTGTCCCGCCCACCAGGCGTCCGTCGGTGAAGACGATGGCCGCCGGTCCGTCCCACGGCTCCATGATCGCCGCATGGTACTCGTAGAAGGCCCGCTTGTCGGTGCTCATGTGGTATTGCGAGCCGAAGGCCTCGGGGATCATCATCATCAGGGCGTGGGGGGCGGAGCGCCCGGCCCGGACCAACAGTTCCATCGCGTTGTCGAAGCTCGCCGAGTCGCTGGAGAGCGGCTCGACGATCGGCAGCACGTCGGAGAGGTCCTCGGCCAGCGCGGCGCAGGACATCATCTTCTCGTAGCCCCGCAGCCGGCTGACGTTGCCGCGGAGCGTGTTGATCTCGCCGTTGTGGGCGATCATGCGGAACGGATGGGCAAGCTTCCAGCTTGGGAAGGTGTTCGTGCTATAGCGCTGGTGGACGATCGCCAGGGCGGTGAGCACGCGAGGGTCGGCCAGATCGGGATAGTAGTCGAACAACTGCGGGGCGAAGAACATCCCCTTGTAGACGATGGTGCGGCAGGACATCGAGCTGACGTAGAAATCGGCCGCGGGGCACCCTCCGGGTCCGCCGTACTTCGCCCGGACCGCGTGCTCCGCCCGCTTGCGCACGACGAACAGCCGCCGCTCCAAGTCCTCGTCGGCGAGCCCTTGTCCGTCGATGAAGAGTTGCCGGATGACGGGCTCGGAGGCCCGGGCGATTGCGCCCAGACAGACGCCGTTGGTGGGCACGTCCCGCCAGTGGAGGACTTTGAGCCCGCCGTGGGTGATTGCCTCGGCAAGGACGTGCTCACAGCCGCTTCGCACTTGGGCGTCTTGCGGGAGGAAGAGCATGGCCACGGCGTAGCGGTCCTGCTCGGGAAGTGCAAAACCGAGCCGCTCCGCCTCGGCCGCGAAGAACTCGTGCGGGAGCTGGAGGAGGATGCCGGCCCCGTCGCCGGTCGATTCGTCGGCCCCGGCCGCACCGCGATGCTGAAGATTCAGCAGGACCTGCTTGCCGTGGTCGACGATCGCGTGCTCGCGGCGGCCCGAGATACTGACGATGGCCCCGATGCCGCAGGCATCGTGCTCGAACCGGGGATCGTAGAGGCCCTGGGCCTTGGGTGCCGTATGTGCCATGCGATGGAAATCCGTACTGGTCACGATGCCGTCGCCATTTGGGGGCGGACACGCCGCCGTCATCCAGACCTCCCCGTAAGAACGAGGGGGATCGCTCGTGGGGGCCGAGGCTCATCCCTGCGCCCGCGGGCATTGGGGGACGGACTCGTCTTAAACAAGTGTACGCGAAGCGGCGATCTCTTTCATGGTAGCATTATGAATACTAATGTCAAGGCACAACTAGAATTAGCTTCGCTTACGGCGAGTCCGCGGTTCCGTTGGCAGCGAAAGCCCGTGGGAGCGTTTTGCCGGAGTGGCGTGGGCGTTACGGCCTGTTTGGGGCAGACAGGGATGTCTGCCCTCCTGTTGGTGGTCCGCCCGGGGAGCTTGACGCATCCCCCTTTCCGGCGTACCATCGCGGTTTTCGGGGCCAGGGAGGACGTATGCCCATTGAAAACCAAGCGGCAGCACACGAGCCCTACGTCCCGGATAGCGCCAGGATCCCGGAGTTCACCTGGCCCGCCGTCGTCGTGGGGGCCGTGCTGGGGATCATCTTCGGGGCCTCCTCCCTTTATCTGGTGCTGAAGGTCGGCATGACCGTCTCGGCCTCGATCCCCGTGGCGGTGCTGTCGATCACGCTGTTCCGCGCCTTCTCACGGACGTTCGGCACGCGGCGGACGACGGTCCTGGAGAACAACGTCGTGCAGACCGGAGGATCGGCCGGCGAGTCGATCGCCTTCGGCGTCGGCGTGACCATGCCTGCCTTGATGCTCTTGGGCTTCGGCATGGATTGGACGCGGATCATGGTCGTGGCCGTGCTCGGCGGCCTGCTCGGCATCCTGGCCATGATTCCGTTGCGCCGGGCCTTCATCGTCCGGATGCACGGCAAGCCCGGCCAGCCCGGCACGCTCCTCTTTCCCGAGGGGACGGCCTGTGCGCAGGTGCTTATCTCGGGGGAAAAGGGGGGAACGACCGGCAAGACCGTGTTCATCGGGTTCGCCGTCGCCTTCCTCCACAAGTTTCTCACGGAGGGAATGTGCGTCATCACGAGCACCCTCAAGGTGCCGTTGAAGTCCGTCAATCGCTCTGCGGTATTCGCAGGGGAGTACGCTTCAGAGCTCTTGGGCGTGGGCTACATCATCGGTTTGCGGACCGGCGCGATCATGATGTCCGGGGCTATCCTTGGGTATCTGGTGATTATCCCGATGATAGCCTACGTGGGCGACTACGTGATGGATACGCCGGTCCCTCCCGGCGGAAAGCTAATCAGCGAGATGAGCACCCGCGAACTCCGCGACAACTACCTTCTGTTCATTGGTGCGGGCTGCGTCGCGACGGCGGGCATCATCAGCATGTTCCGCACTCTGCCGATTATCCTGCGGTCGATCCGCTCCGGGTTGAGCAGCGTGGCGGCCGGCGCGGGGGAAGGACGCTCCGGCACGGGGATCCGCCGCACCGACGACGACATGTCCTTTCGAACGGTCCTGCTGGGGAGCCTGGGGCTGGTGGCGCTTCTGGCCGTGTTCCTGACGGCCGAAGTCGGCGCGGTCAGCGGCGTCGCGGGGGCATTTCTTGTCGTGTTGTTTGGTATGCTGTTCGTCACGGTTTCCTCCCGGCTGACCGGCGAGATCGGCTCCTCGTCCAACCCGATTTCCGGCATGACGGTCGCCACCCTCACGCTCACCTGCCTGATCTTCCTGGCTTTGGGTTGGGAATCGTCGGCGATGCGCGTGTTGGCCCTGTCGATTGCGGGAGTGGTCTGCGTGGCCTCGTCGAACGGAGGCACGACGGCGCAGTCGCTCAAGACCGGCTTCCTCGTCGGCGCGACCCCGCGGCTGAACCAGTGGACCATTCTCATCGGCGCGCTCACCAGCGCGGTGGTGATCGGCGGCACGCTCTTGGCGTTCAATGCGGCAGGGACCGTCTACAGCCAGAAGCCGGAGAACCTGCCGACCGTCGCGCTGACGCCGGAGGAGCGGGCGATGCTCCCGGAGAAGGAGCCGTATCAGGGGGAAACGTATCCGGTGTGGGACACGCGGCGCGACACCTTCGCCCCGCGGCCCGGCTATTCACCGCGCCCGGAACTGACCCGCGCCACCGCCGGGCGCTACCTCGTCGATCCCCAGACGGGCCGGGTCCGCTGGCTTGTCGATCCCGGCATCATGGGGAAGCTCGAAGAGACCGACGAGGGCGTCAAAGTCCGGCGCGACTTCGATGCCCCAAAGACCCAGGTGATGGGCATTATCATCACCGGCGTGTTGGAGCGGAAACTGAACTGGGGCCTGGTGCTCATTGGGGCCCTGATTGCGGTCATGCTGGAACTGTGCGGCGTCTCGTCACTCCCGTTTGCCGTGGGCGTGTACGTTCCCATCCAGTTCTCGACGCCCATTTTCCTCGGCGGCGCGATCCGCTGGGCGGCGGAGTGGTGGACGGCCCGCTCCCATGCCGCCGCCGCGTCCGCGGCGATGGATCCCGAGGCCAAGGCCCAAGCGGAAATCGAGGCCATCCGCAAGGCGGAAACCAGCTCGGGCGTGCTGCTGGCATCCGGCTACATCGCGGGCGGCTCCCTGGCCGGCATGTTGCTGGCCTTTACGAATTTCAGCGATCATCTCCCGAGGTTACTTACCGCCTGGCAATATCGCACGGAACGGGTCGCGTCGGCGCGGCCCTTCGGAGACGTCGCGGAAGAAATCGGCCGCCGCGAGCTGCACCTGCCGGCGCCCGGCACGAGGCTTGAGGAGGCTCAGCAGAAAAGGCTCGACGCCTTTGTTGAGACACTGGCCGATCTGAACTCCCACGAGTTGATCCGCTACGCCCCGGTGTCCCGGGGCACGCTCGTCCGGCTCCCCAAGAAGGAGACGTACGCTGCCAAGGAAAACACCACCTTGGGGGCCGTGGCCGAGGAAGTGCTCGGGAGCGCAAGCAAGGCCGTCGCCTTGATGAAGCTGAACCGGCAGGAGCTCGTCCCCTACGTCGAGTTGGCGAAGGGGACCAGGATCCGCATGCCCGACTACAAGACCCACGCGGTCGAGGAGGCGGCCACCTTGGGCCAGCTTGCCGAGAAGCTGCTTGGCAACGCCGACGAGGCCGCTGCGCTGCTGGAACGGAATCGGGATCTGATTCTTCCGGAGCGGTCGCCCGGCGGCATCGCGCGGTTGAGGCCCGCCGAGAACCTGCCGGCCGGTGCCGCGATGAGAATTCCCCAGAGACAGTGGCCGGCCACGTTCGCGTTCGCCTTGCTGGTGCTCTTCCTCGCGGCGGTCGGCGCCGGCTGGCTGCTCCGGTCCCCATCGGAAGACGCCGCCCAAAGCGAGGTGCACCGCTGAAGCATAACCTACCCATGCCTGCAAAAGGAGCATCCATGAAAGCGTCACGTAAGCTCTTCGCCTTGACCCTCTTGGCCTTCACCCTTGCTCTCTCGCACGCCCCGAGCCGTGCCGACGAGGGGATGTGGCTCTTCAACAACCCGCCCAGGAAGATCCTCAAGGAGAAGTACCGCTTCGAGCCCACGCCGGAGTGGATGCTCCACTTGCAGCGGTCCAGCGTCCGCTTCAATAGCGGCGGCTCGGGCTCGTTCGTCTCGTCCGACGGGTTGGTGATGACCAATCATCACGTCGGGGCCGACGCCCTGCAAAAGCTCAGCACCAAGGACCGCGACCTGCTGAAGCTCGGCTTCCACGCCAAGACCCGGCAGGAGGAAATCCGCTGCCTGGACCTGGAGCTCAACGTGCTGGAGAGCATCGAGGACGTGACCGCGCGGGTCAGCGCGGCGGTCGAGCCGGGCATGGAGCCGGCCAAGGCGTTCCAGGCCCGCCGCGCGGTGATGACCAACATCGAGAAGGAATCGCTCGATAAGACCGGACTGCGCAGCGACGTGATCACGCTCTATCACGGCGGCCAGTACCACCTCTACCGATCCAAGAAATACACCGACGTGCGCCTGGTCTTCGCCCCGGAGCAGGCCATCGCGTTCTTCGGCGGCGATCCGGACAACTTCGAGTATCCCCGCTACGACCTGGACATCTGCTTCTTCCGCGTTTACGAGGACGGCAAGCCGGTCAAGGTGCCGCACTTCCTCGCGTGGAGCCCGGCGGGCCCCAAGGACGGCGAGCTGATCTTCGTCTCCGGCCACCCTGGCCGCACCGACCGGCTCGACACCGTGGCCCACCTGGAGTTCATCCGCGACCGCGTGCAGCCGCGCACCCTGGCTCGTTTGTTCCGCGCGGAGGTCCTCTTGAGCACCTACAGCGAGCGGACCAAGGAGAACGCCCGCCGCGCCCGGGATGAGCTGTTCGGCGTGCAAAACTCCCGCAAGGCGCGGCTCGGCATGTTGGCCGGCCTCCAGGACCCCGCGGTCATGAACCAGAAACGGGCCCAGGAGAAGGCATTCCGGGACTTGGTGATGAACGACCCCCGCCTCAAGGAAAAGTGCGGCCGCGCCTGGGACGACGTGGCCGCCGCACTAAAAGTCTGGGGCGGGATCCTTCCCGAGGTGGAGTTGCTGGAACAAGGCCGGGCCTTCCGCAGCGACCTCTTCGGCATCGCCCGCTCGCTCGTGCGCCTCGCCGCGGAATCGGCCAAGCCCAACGCCGACCGGCTTCGCGAATACCGGCTAACGAACCTCGAATCGCTCAAGCAGGAGCTTTTCTCCGAGGCGCCGATCTACGAGGACCTGGAGACGCTCAAGCTGGCCGATTCCCTGAGCATGTTCATCGAGACCGCCGGGGCCGAGAACCCCTTGGTCTTGAAGGTGCTGGCCGGCAAATCGCCCCAGGAGCGGGCGGCTGAGCTGGTGCGCGGCACCAAGCTCAGCGAGGCATCGGTGCGCAAGCAGCTTGCCGAGGGGGGCCTGAAGGCCATCGAAGCCTCCGACGACCCGATGATCCGTCTGGCGATTCTGGTGGACGGCCCGGCCCGGGCCGTGCGCAAGACCTACGAAGAGAAGGTGGATGAGCCGCTCCGTCAGGCGTACGCCAAGATTGCCGACGCGCGGTTTGCGCTCTACGGCACCGGCGTCTATCCCGACGCCACCTTCACCCTGCGCCTGGCCTTCGGCGTGGTCAAGGGCTACACCGGGCAGGGCAAGACGCTTCCGCCTTGGACCACGATGGGCGGGGCGTATCAGTGGGCCCAGGAGCACGACAACCGCGCCCCGTTCGACCTGCCGCAAAGCTGGCAGGAGCGCAAGGACCGCTTGAACCTGAGCACCCCCTTTAACTTCGTCTCCACGGTGGACATCATCGGCGGAAACTCCGGCAGCCCGGTGGTCAACCGCAAGGGCGAGCTGGTGGGCATCATCTTCGACGGCAACCTTCCGTCGCTGGTCTGGGACTACGTCTACACCGACCAGGTGGGCCGGTCGATCGCCGTCCACTCCAGCTCGATCCGCGAGGCCCTGCGCAAGGTCTACGCGGCCGGCGAGTTGGCGGATGACTTGGGGCGTTAAGAAGGGGGGATACATTCGCCTTTCTTGCCCAGCCTCCTCGATAAGCGAATCCGCCCCCGTTCTATCGCCCCCTTTGATCATCGTGCCGAATGACAGTCCATGTGCCTCGTTGAAGCATTGCCAAGCATTTCTTTGGCGGCGCCGATTCACCTGCTAACCGAAGCCATGTAGGGCCGGCTTCGCCCGCCGGTTCGCGCTCGCTTTTGTTTTCGCTTCGGTCGGCAGAGCCGCCCCTACGGGGCTCCTTTCCCCCTCACGCTACGACCAGCGGGGATGCTTCTTCCGGGGCCATCGCACTGAGATGAAGCCCGGCCAGCACGTCGTTCAGGCCCGTCAGCGTCACCTGGGAGGGCGAGGGCATTTCGATTCCGATCGGGCGTCCGTCCTCCGTCCATTCCACGAGATAGCCGTGGCCGTGTGACTCGACT
>CAYGZI010000299.1:0-7335 GCA_964354245.1 uncultured Planctomycetaceae bacterium | reverse complement strand
AGAATCTCAAGGATCTTTGGGACGCCGAACGGGGCTGGTTGCCGCCGGAGAAGGTCCGCCGTATCACGGTGCCGGACGCGCTGGTCGATACGGGCGCGACCCTCTTGTCGCTCCCCACGCGGCTGGTGCGGCAGTTGGGCTTAAGCCCGCGCCGCACGCGAAAGGTCATCAGCAGCACGGGGGCCACGGAAGCGACCGTTTGCGAGGCCGTGCGGCTGACGATCCAGGACCGTGATTGCACGGCCGACGTGATGGAGGTGCCCGACGACGTTCCGGTCTTGATCGGCCAGTTGCCGCTGGAAAACCTCGATCTTGTCGTGGATCTCCGCGCCCGGCGTCTGACGGGCAACCCCGCCCACGGCGGCGAGCAGGTCTTTGAGCTGTATTGATCGGCTGGTCAACGACGCGGGAATAGCGAGGAGGAATGAAGATGAACCGGATGGTGGTGAAATCCACGGTGAGCAGCGACGGCATTTTGCACCTGGCGCTGCCTATGGGTATCGAGGAGGCAAACAAAGAGGTGCAGGTCACGGTGGAGGCGGCGCTCCCTGTGCCCGTATCGCAGGAGGAGTGGCGAAAACTGATCCTATCCACGGGGGGAAGATGGCAAGGGGAATTCGAGCGGCCCGACAAAGGGGAGTATGAAGAACGGGAGCCGCTGTCGTGAGCCACTTATTGGATACCAACTCCTGGGTCGATCACCTGCGGCGTGGTCCGACCTCGAAGGTGACGGCCAAGCTGGCGGCTGCGCCTCCCGGCAGTGTCCATCTTTGCTCCCTCGTCGTCGGGGAATTGATCTACGGAGCTTTCCACAGCGGGCCGGCTCACCAAGCGGGCAACCTTGCCCTGATTGCTGCGCTGCGGCAACAGTTTGTCTCCCTTTCTTTCGATGATCAGGCTGCCGAACAATATGGCAAGGCACGGGCGCACCTGGCGAGCACCGGAACACCGATTGGGCCGAATGACCTGATCATTGCCGCCATTGCCTTGGCGCACGGCTGTACCTTGGTGACGCACAACACGCAGGAGTTCAGCCGGATCCCCCGACTGCTGGTTGAGGATTGGCAACTGCCGTGACCCACGGCGGCGAGAGTTGACGGGGATAAGGGACAGGCTGCCTTTGGGCGCCATAAGACTGCATGGCTATCCGAAACCCGTGCGCCCCTCCAACATTCTGAAAAACAGAATGCCCCCTTTCCGATGCGATTCTAATCGGAGTCCGAGCCCCACGTCGCGCCTTGGGACTGAGACTTGCGTTGCGATTGAGACTTGACATCAGCCAATTCGATCCTCAGACCTCCCGTGATACTTGCGGCATAATTGTATATCGCCGCTCCAATGAGTCCTCCGATGAAGCCAAAGATCGGGGAGAGGATCATCACAAAGACGACGCTCGCTACAAATGAGCCAACCCCTGCCCCGATCGGCCCCTCAGACACCACGGCGTCAACAACCTCGATGATCCCCCATATCAAACCCCCAACGGCTGCCTCGGCAGCAGACATCATAGCTGCGCTTAACGGATCGACTCGCGAGACCCTTTGCTGCATCTCCCGTTCCCCCTCCTGCTAATGGATTGTGCCGTTTCCGCTCCTTTGGACGCTCGATGGACGGTCAATCCTAGTCGGCGGCGATTGTGGCGGTCAATCACGCCGGCAGGAAGGTTGGGGCCCTGGAACGGGCGACGCAAGTGAAGCTCGTCGAGACAGCCCGCCGCTCACAGCAATTCGCTGAATTCCTCCACGGGCTCCAGGTAAAGCTCAATGGCCTCGCGGACGTTCGCCAGGGCCTCGTCCCGGGTATCTCCCTCGCTGATGCACCCCGGCAACGCTGGAACGTACACGGTGTAGCCGCCTTCCTCGCTCGGTTCCAGGACCACACGGACCTTCATACGAGTCTCTCCTTACTTGACGACGGCATTCGCACAGCCCGGGCCATGCGCGTTCGCGCAGGGGTTCTTAGGGACGCGATCGTTGCAGCACTCGCTACCCCTCCTTTGACCGATATTATAAGGCCCGTCGCGGCACGCGGGCAACCCGGCGTTGGCCCCCTTCCAAGAGTCGCCCTCCTCCCCCGCTTCCAGACTTAACCCCCTTCCTTATCTCTTCCGGCAGCATCTTGACATCACCTATTGTGATGCTATGATGCTATCATGAGGACCACCGTACGGATTGACGACGACCTGTTGCGCGATCTCAAGGAGCAGGCCCACCGCGAGGGGACCTCCGTGGCCAAATTGGTCAACACAACGCTGCGGCGGGGGATGGCGGCACGCGGACAAGCGGGCAAGCGGCCCCGCCCGTACCGCCAGAAGACGTACGCCATGGGCCCGCCGAAAATGGACATCACTAAGGCCCTTGCGCTGGCCGCGGCAATGGAAGACGAGGAGATTCTCAGGAAACTGGCCGCGGGCAAATGAAACTCGTCGACGTCAACGTGCTCGTCTATGCGGTCGACCGACGGTCCCCTTTTCACGCCTCTGTTCGATCCTGGTGGGAGCGGGCGCTCTCAGCCGACGAGGCCATCGGACTCCCATGGATCGTCCTTCTCGGATTTCTCCGTGTGACAACCAGCGCGAGGGTCTTCGTCCAACCGCTGACGATCGTCGCAGCCATCGACCAAGTCGAGCAGTGGCTGTCCCACCCCAATGTACGCCTGGTGCGCGAGACCGACGCCCATTGGCGCATCCTGAGAGAACTCATCAGCCAAACGGGCACCGCCGCCAATCTCACCACCGACGCCCATTTGGCCGCTCTGGCGATTTCCCACGTGGCGACCCTGGCCTCCTGCGACGCCGACTTCGCGCGCTTCCGCCATCTGCGGTGGGAGAACCCGGCGGCTGTTTAGGGTCGTTTCTCCGGCGTTGGGGCGTTGGGGTCAGCTCTTGTCGTTGGGGTCAACTCTGCGTCGTTGGGGTCGTTGGGGTCGGGGTCGTTGGGGCGGCGCGATGATCTCAAACAGGGCCCTTTATGGCCCTTGAGTTGTCAGAGGCCCGGCGTTTGCGCCGGCTCCCGTTTTGTGCCTCGCCCTCCCGGAATCACGCGAAGTCTACTGCGCCCCCTCTTCTTGCTTTCGCCGCGAGCGTCTACAATAGACCGTAGGGAGTGATGGCAGGGGCGTTGATCGCGCCGTAGCCGGGCCGTCGGGAGCCGTCCCCTACGTCACGATGGGACCGGTCGAGACCGGGTTGCGCTGTAGTCAAGCGAGGTCGAACATGGAAAGCCAAACGGAGATCCGATACGTCTCGGACGCAGCCGGGAACCCCGTCGCAGTCATCGTACCCATTGAGCTGTGGCGCCAGATCGAGTCCGAGCGGGAAACCGCCTACCTTCTGAAAAGCGATGCGATGAAGCAGCGCTTGCTGGCCGCGAAGGGCCGGCAAGAGGGAATCTCTCTCGAGGACGCCCGTGCGCAATTTGGAATTTGATCCGGCGGCTCTCGAAGACCTGGCGTACTGGGTTGAGCACGATCGGAAGAAGGCCCTGCGCGTCATCGACCTGGTGGTGGAGACTCAGCGAGACCCGTTTCGGGGCAAAGGTAAACCCGAGCCACTCAAGCATGACCTGGCGGGCTGCTGGTCGAGACGCATCGATCAAGAGCATCGACTCGTGTACGAGGTTTCGGAGGAACGCATCCGAATCTTGGCGTGCCGCTACCACTACTGAGCGGCGCCCTTCTCCGTTCGCCCCACTGGAATTGCCTGCCCGTTCGTGGCATGATGGAGCGCCGACCCGGAGGGGCAGGGTCGGGCCGACGGACGCCGCGTCCCCGGTCGTCTTTGCTTCCTACGTTCTTCTCCATCCCGAAAGTACGACGCATCCGGCCCATGAACGACATGAAACTCTTCAGCGGGCGGGCCAACCCCGAGCTGGCCCAGCGCATGTCCGACTATCTGGGACTGCCCCTGGGACGCATCACCATCGGCAATTTCCCCGACGGCGAAATCTCCTGCAAGATCGAGGAAGACGTGCGCGGCCGCGACGTGTTCCTCATCCAGCCCACCTGCGCCCCGGTGAACGAGAACCTGATGGAGTTGCTGATCATGATCGACAGCTTCAAGCGGGCCAGTGCCGAGCGGATCACCGCCGTGGTCCCCTATTTCGGCTATGCCCGACAGGACCGCAAGGACGAGGGCCGGGTCCCGATCACCGCCAAGCTGGTCGCCAACCTCATCACCCGGGCGGGCGTCGGCCGGGTCCTGACCATGGACCTCCACGCCGCCCAGATTCAAGGCTTCTTCGACATCCCCGTAGACCACCTCTACGCGGCGCCGGTAATCGACGACTACTTCCGCAGCCTCTCGTTGGGCGAGAATAACTTCGTGGTCGTCAGCCCGGACGAGGGGGCTATCAAGCGCGTGCTCAGGCACGTTGCCCAACTGAACGGCGAGCTGGCCATTGTGGACAAGCGGCGGACCGGCGGGGCCTCGACGCGGCAGGCCAACCTGATCGGGGCTCCCATCGAGGGGAAAGTGGCCCTGATCTTCGACGACATGATCAGCACCGGCAGCTCGATCTGCGGCGCGGCAGAGATGGTCGCCAAAGGGGGGGCCCGGGAGATCTATCTGGCCGCCACCCACGGTATCCTTTGCGGCAACGCGACCGAGCGTCTGAGCCGCGCCCCGGTGAAGCAGATCGTGATTACCGACACGATCCCGCTGACCCCCGAACGGAGGCTGCCCAACATCCACGTATTGAGTGTCGCACCTCTGTTGGGGGAGGCCGTCAAGCGGATCCACCGCAACGAGTCGGTGAGCCGTTTGTTCAATTGAGCGAGGGCGGGGTTGCAATTCGGCGCGTTTCTCGCAAAATAGGATGTTTCGCCATGCACGCGGGTAGCCCGTCCCAGTGAATCCGTTGCGGGTCGCAGGTCAGGCTACAGACGCAACCTGTTGGCGGCTCAAGAATTGCGCCTTCAACGCTGCAAGATGAGCGGGCCGGGCGAAAGCAATCGAAAACCTGCAAACTAGCGAAGCCAATGATCGAGGACCACAATGGCGGAAGTGCTTCACGTCCAACTCCGCGAGACCCGCGGAAAACGCAACGCCCGACGCGATCGACGAGCCGGCCACTTGCCGGCCATCCTTTACGGGCACGGTAAAGAGAGCATTAGCCTGCTCCTTTCGGCCGAGGAGTTCCAGGCAGCCCAGCGCCACGGGGCCCGATTGGTCCAGCTCGCCGGCGCCGTGGACGAGCAGGCGTTCGTGCGCCAGTTGCAGTGGGACACGTGGGGAGCGAACGTGCTGCACGTGGACTTCACGCGGGTTTCGGAGCACGAGCGGGTGCGGGTGCGCGTGCAGTTGGAGCTGCGGGGCGAGGCCCCCGGTCTGAAGGCCGGCGGAGTGGTCAAGCAACAGGTTCACGACCTGGAGATCGAGTGCGAAGCCACGGCCCTGCCCGATCGGCTGTACGTGAGCGTCAACCAATTGGAGATGGGAAGCTCGATCGCGGTGGGACAACTGGAGCTTCCTCCGGGCGTCGTGGTATTTGCGGAGCCGGAAACGGTCGTGGTCGAGTGCGTCGAGCCGGTGGAGGAAGTGGAAGAGGCCGGGGCGGCTCCGGGCGAAGTGGAGCCGGAAGTGATCGGCCGCAAGAAGGAGGAGGGCGAGGAGGAGGAAGAGTAACCGGTCCATGCCCTGCTTTACGGTCCCGGGGCTCGTGCGCGGAGCATGCTCCATGAAACTCGTAGTGGGGCTGGGCAATCCGGGCCGGAGGTACGAGGGGACGCGGCACAACCTCGGCTTTGCCGTGCTTGCCGAGCTGGCCAGGAAGCTGGGGGCCGGGCGCCCCAGGGAAAAATTCCACGGGGAGCTGATCGAGACCGAGCTGGAAGGAGAGAAGCTGCTCCTGCTCGGGCCATTGACCTACATGAACCTTAGCGGAACCAGCGTGCTGGCCGCGAAGGACTACTTCGCGCTGGACGACGAGAGCCTGCTGGTGATTTGCGACGACCTGAACCTTGCCCTGGCGAAGCTGCGGTTCCGGGCCGGCGGATCGGCGGGAGGACACAAGGGGCTTGGAGACATCATCCGGAGACTGGGGACCGAGGAGTTCCCGCGGCTGCGCATCGGAATCGGCCCGCCTCCGGAGCACTGGGACGCCACCGATTTCGTGCTGGCACGCTTCACCGAGCAGGAGAGGTCCGAGATCGTCGAGGCGGTGTGCTCCGCGGCGGGTGCCGCAATCGAGTGGGCCCGGCACGGCATCCAGTTCTGTATGAACCGCTACAACTGAATCGCACAAGGAGCGAACTCTTGGCTGCAAACGTCTACGAAGGGATGTTCATCCTCGACTCCAACCGTTATTCCCGCGACCCCGAGAAGGTCTCCGGGCAGGTCGCGAAGATCATCCAGGAGTCGGGCGGGGAGATGCTCGTGACGCGGCTGTGGGAGGAGCGCCGGCTGGCCTACCCGATCAAGGGGCATCGGAAGGGGACGTACTGGCTGACGTACTTTCGGCTGCCGGGGGAGCGGCTCTCGGAGATCCGCCAGAAGTTCCGGCTGAGCGACACGATCCTCCGCATGTTGTTTCTGAAGGTCAATCCCAAGATCGTGGACACGCTCGTTGCTCATGCCCTGGCGGGCCCCGCCGCGATGGCGGCCGAGCGTCGGCCGGAAGAGGCGCCGAAGGCTGCGGTGGCATTGGCCGACGTGGCAGTGGAGGAGCTGCTGATCGAGGAGCCGGCGGTGGACGGCACGGCGGAGTCTAACGACGTGGAGGAACCGCTCGACAAGTCCTAGCCCTTTCGCCCGGCAAGCCGTCCTGCCGGCGCTTGCGGCGCGGGAGACGATCTGGTAGCGTAGGTCTGGTAGCGTATGCCCTCCTCGCAAGGAGTTGGTCGTCATGGCGAGTTTCAACAGCTACAATCGTGTGATCCTCGTGGGAAACCTGACCCGCGACCCGGAAATCCGCTACATCCCGAGTGGGACCCCGGTCTGCGACATCGGTCTGGCCGTCAGCAACGCGACCAAGAGCCCCAGCGGCGAATGGGTGGACGAAGCCACCTTTGTGGACGTGACCTTGTGGGAGCGCACGGCCGAGGTCGCCGGCGAATACCTTAGCAAAGGTTCACAGGTGCTGATCGAGGGGCGTTTGAAGCTGGATACGTGGGAGGGCAACGACGGACAGAAGCGCTCGAAACTGCGAGTCGTATGCCAGCGCATGATGATGCTTGGGGGGCGAGGAGGCGGCGCCGGCGCCGCCGGAGGCGGCCCTGGCCCCGCGGGCGAAGGGGCCCCGCGTCAGGCCCCGCGGCGCGATACCGCGTACAGCCAGCCCGCCCCCAGCCACGACGAGTCCGAGGCCCCCCCGCCCATGGAGCCCCCGGCCGACGACA
>CAYGZI010000298.1:0-7359 GCA_964354245.1 uncultured Planctomycetaceae bacterium | reverse complement strand
TACTCGCTTCAGCTCGCCTTCGGTAAAGCGGTACAACTCGATCGTCCAAGTGGCGCGATCCACCACCAAGAGCTCACGCACGCCGAGGCGGGCGTAGAAAGGGATTTTCTTGTAGGTGCGGTCCTCCGGGCTGGTGACCTCGACAAGAAAATCTGCGCCGCCGCGCAGGTGGGTCCCGCAGTCCTCGGCTTTGCCGCCGCGAAGGACAACGCCCACGTCGGGCACGCGGTAATCGTGCCGCCAGTCGTCTTCGCGCTCCGTGAGATTGACGCCGGGGAAGACGTCGCCCAGTCCCGGCCAACCGACGGTTTCCTGGAGGATCGCCGTGAAACGCGCGACAATCTGCTGGTGTTCGACGTCCGGTACCGGCGTCATGATGTAGAGTCCCTCCCAGACCTCGTCGTAACGGTCCGCACCCCATTCCTGCCGTTCGAGCTTCAGACGCTCCTCAATGAAGGGATCCGTGACGAGCGTAGCCATAACCTGGTTCTCCCGCATTCTCGGTTACAGCCCCAAAGTACGATGCAAAGCCGCCCCCAAAGGGCATCGCGGGGTCCGTCACCGTTAGTGTACTCCCCGCGGGGAAGGAGGTGAAGCCAGCTCGGGTTGACAATCCCCACCACCGCAATAGGATGGTATGTCGGCACGCACGGGTGGTGCGCCGAGATGTTGCAGACCCCTCGCCAGCCGGAAGTGCCTTGGGACCAAGGCGTTCAGTCACGTGAAGTCAGCCCTCACCTGACCCTCTCCCAGAGGGAGAGGGGAGTTGTTTCATGACCCAAATCGAACAAGCCCGCGCAGGCACGGTCACCCCCGAAATGGCGGCCGTCGCCCGGGACGAGAAGCTCGATCCCGAGGCGGTCCGCAGCGAGGTCGCGCGCGGGCGCATGGTCATCCCCGCCAACAAGGTCCACCTCGAAAAGGGTCTGCGCCCGATCGGCATCGGCATTGCCGCCCGCACCAAGGTCAACGCCAACCTGGGCAACTCCCCGATCTCCAGCGACAGCCAGTGCGAGCTCCAGAAGGTCCGCGCCGCCGTACACTACGGGGCCGACACCGTGATGGACCTCTCGACCGGCGCGGAGATCGACGCCATCCGCCGCGCGATCATCGACGCCGTGAGCGTTCCCGTGGGCACCGTGCCGATCTACCAGGTGGCCGAGGAGTTGGAAGATATCGTCGAGATGCGGCCGCGAGATTTCCTGGATGTAATCGAGCAGCAGGCGCGGCAAGGCGTGGATTATATGACGATCCATTGTGCCTTGCTGCGCGAGCACCTGCCGCTCACCGAGAAGCGGGTGACCGGCATCGTCAGCCGCGGCGGGTCGCTGGCGGCCAAGTGGATGGCCGCCCACCGGCAGGAGAACCCCTTCTACACGCACTTCGACGAGCTTTGCGAGATCATGCGCCACTACGACGTCACCTGGAGCCTGGGCGACGGGCTGCGGCCCGGCTCCATCGCCGACGCAAGCGACGAGGCCCAATTGGCCGAGCTTCGCGCGATGGGCCAACTGGTCCAGCGGGCCTGGGAGCGGGGCTGCCAGGTGATGGTCGAAGGGCCGGGCCACGTGCCCATCGACCAGATCGAGCGAAACGTCCGCCTGCAAGTCGAGTGGTGCCACGAGGCCCCGTTCTATCTGCTCGGCCCGTTGGTGACGGACGTCGCCCCGGGCTACGACCACATCACGGCGGCCATCGGCGGGGCCCTCGCCGCGTGGCACGGCGCGGCCATGCTCTGCTACGTGACGCCCAAGGAGCATCTCGGCCTGCCGAACCTCGACGACGTGCGTCAGGGGGTCATCGCCTTCAAGATCGCCGCCCATGCGGCCGACCTGGCGAGGCATCGCCCGGGCGTGCAAGACCGCGACGACGCCCTCTCGCGGGCGCGATTTGCGTTCGACTGGGCCGAGCAGTTCCGCCTGGCGCTCGATCTGGAAGCGGCCCGTCGTATTCACGAGGAGTCCCTTGCCCGGGCCGATCGGGAGGACCCGCGGTTTTGCAGCATGTGCGGGCCGAAGTTCTGTGCGATGAAGACCACGCAAGAAGTCCGCGAAATCCAGCGGCTCTAGCGGCCACACCACGGGAGGCCAGGGAGTGGCGTCTGCCCGCTCTTCTCCGTTGTCTGCGGTGTCCGGCAGGGGCCGGCCGGCGGAGATCTTCGCCTGGGCCATGTACGACTGGGCCAACAGCGCCTATTCCACGCTCCTGATCACCGTCGTGATGAGCTACGTTCAGGAGTCTGTGTTGTCCGGTGGATGGGGCGTGGTGGCCTATGCCTGGGGCATCGGCGGGGCGATGTTCCTGGCGGCGGTGCTCTCGCCGATCGTGGGCGCCTTGGCCGACGCCAATCGCAGCAAGCGGGCGTGGCTGGCCGCAACGGCCCTGACCGGCGCCGGCGCCGCCGTGCTGATGGCTTCCGTTCCGCCGGACTACCCTTGGCTGATCCTGCTGCTGTTTGTCCTGATGAACGTGGCCTTCGAGCTCGCGCTGGCGCCCTACAACGGGTTTCTCCCGGAGATCGCGGACGAGACCACGATGAACCGCGTGTCGGCCTGGGGCTTCGCCTTGGGATACGTTGGCGGGGCGATCGCGCTGCTGCTGGCCGGGATGCTGATCCTGTCGGGCCCGAGGCTGGGCCTCCACGACGCCCCAAGCCAGTACCGCGCCGGGATCCTCTTGCTGGGGCTCTGGTGGGGGATCTTTTCGCTGCCGGCCCTGCTGGTCCTGCGCGACCGCGGCCGGCGGCCCGAGCGCCCCGAGCCGCTGTTGCGCGCGGCGAGGTCCGCAGTCCGCGAAGTGGGGCGCACGCTGGCGAGCGTCCGACGCTACCGCGTCCTGGCCCTGTTCCTGGTCGCTTACCTGTTCTACAACGACGGCATCCAGACGCTGCTCACCCAGGCCACCACCTTGGCCAAGAAAGGGTTCGAGTTTTCCACGGTCGAGCTTTTCTATCTCGTCCTGGCAATCCAGTTCGCCGCGCTCCCCGGGGCATTGACCGTCGGATGGCTTGCCGACCGCGTGGGGCAGAAAGCGACCTTGCTCGGCTGCCGGCTCGTCTGGATCGCCCTGCCCGTCGCCGCGGCGCTGACCAACGAAAAGTGGCACCTTTGGGTCATGGGGTTGGTGCTGGCGGTGGTCATGGGTGGAACGCAGTCCGTCAGCCGGGCGGTCGTGGGAGTGCTCACGCCCCCTCAGCGGACCGCGGAGTTCTTCGGCTTCTTCAACCTCTCGGGCAAGGCGGGGGCGTGGATGGGCCCCACGCTTTTCGGGGCGATCGTGGCTTGGAGCGACAATGTCCGCCTGGCCTGTCTCAGCATCCTGGCGTTCTTCGTGGTCGGCTGGTGGCTGGTGACACGGATCCACATGGACCTCGGCCGCCAACAAGCGACCGACACCGCGGCCGGGTGAAGTGGTGGCACGCGGCGCGCTTTGGCGGTATGCTTTACGCGCGCGGGGCAAGCCCCGCCGCTACGCTACTGACCACTGTCTACTGGATACCGTCTACTTCTTCTCCCATGTTCCTCGGCATCGAGATCGGCGGCACGAAACTCCAGTTGGGCGTTGGCACGGGCGACGGCCCGCCGCTGGCCGCGCTGGAGCGGCTCGACGTCGAACCGCAGCACGGGGCGGAGGGGATCCGCCGGCAGATCGAGGAAGCCGCCAGGCCGCTGATCGAGCGGTACGGGGTGACGCGGATCGGGATCGGCTTCGGCGGGCCAGTCGATTCAGGGCGAGGCCGGGTGATCGTCAGCCATCAGGTCGAGGGCTGGCAGGATTTCCCGCTGGTCGAGTGGTGCCAGAAGACGCTCGGCCTGCCCACGCTCCTGGCCAACGACTCCGACAGCGCCGGACTGGCCGAGGCCCGGTTCGGCGGCGGCAAGGGCCATCGCGTGGTCTTCTACAACAACATCGGCAGCGGCATCGGGGGCGCCTTGGTCATCGACGGCCAACTCTACCAGGGCGGCGGCGGCGTGGCCTCAGAGATCGGACATCTCCGCCCCGGGCTCGATGCCGAGCGGCCGGACCAGGATCTGGAGTCCATCGCCAGCGGCTGGGCGATCACCGCGTATGCGCGGCAACTCATCGACCAAGGCGGGTTCAACTCGGAAGTCACTGCCGATCTCGTGGCCCGCTGCGAGGGGGCGATCGAGCGGCTCGACACCAAGACCCTCGCCCAGGCCGCCGAGGCGGGAAACCCGTTGGCCCTGGCCGTTTGGGACCGGGCCTGTTGCGCGGTGGGCTGGGCGCTGGCCCAAACGATCACCCTCTTGGCGCCCAATGTGGTGGTGATGGGGGGCGGGGTCGCACTGGCCGGCGAAGCGGTTTTCCTGGGGCCGCTGCGGCGCTACGTGGACCGCTACGCGTTCCCGCCGCTCTTGGGCACCTACCGCATCGTCCCCGCGGCGCTGGGCGAAGAAGTGGTGGTCCACGGCGTCCTGGCTATGGCCGGGGCGAGGGTAGGTGGTAGGTGGTAGGTGGTAGGTGGGATGTGGGATGTGGGATGTGGGGAGAGGGCCGTCTGTTGGGGTGACAGTTGCACTGTCGCCCCTTGAATCGGTCCGGACTCTGGGGCGGCAGTTCAACTGCCGCCCCAACCAAGTTCAACTGCGGCCCCAACCAAGAGCCGGTCTCTTGTGGGACGGAATTCAATTCCGTCCTACCGACGGCTTGGCCGCCTCGGGCTGCGCCGGCGCGGCCGGGGCCGCTAGCGTTCCGGCGACCAGCTCGCCCAGCAGATTGAACTCCCACTGGTACACGTCCTTCAATTGCTTTCGCTCTTCGAGCTTCCGCTGCTGTTGCTCCGGCGGGAGCTGCTCGTATCCCCGCGGAAGCTCGTCCGGATCGATCGTGTCAAACCCGCCCATCTGCGTGTCCTTAAACCGCGAGCCAAAGCCCACCAGCGTCACCGACCCTTTGTTTCGGCCCCGAGACAGCGTGGTCCCGACCGGCGTGCCACTGACCCAGGCAAACGGGGTCCCGCCGCGGACCGCGAAGGCATTGGTGACCGGGACCTCCGGCCACCCCTTCGCGCTCTGCATCGAGCCCGAAAGCCGCGTGTCGTAGTCCACCGAAAGGCCGAACTTCGTCAGCAGCGCGTTAGTCTGAGGGCCGATCTCCGCGGCGAGGGCTTTGCGGGCGGCGTCGCGCGGGCTGAGGGTCGGTCCGGTGGCGTAGTCCTCGGCCGGCTCGCTGGCTTTCTCGCTGGGCGGGGCCTCGACCACCAGGACCTTCCCTCCGCCGTCCACATACTGCTCCACCCGCTTGCGGAAATCGTCGCTGACCGGCAGATCGGGTTGGAGGAACACCAGCACCTGGCCGCGGAACTCCTCGGGGGCCTCCAGGCGCGCCGTGAAGTAGCCGAGCCGGAGGATCCACCGCTCGAAGATCCCGAAGCTGTCTTTGCGCGGGTCCACGAACCCGCTCTTGGGGAGGATCACGCTACAGACGGTGCGGTCCATCACCGCCTCGACGTAGCGACAGTCCGGCCTCTCCTTCGGTTGCGGGGGCGGCATGGCCGACTCTTGCGAGGCCCGGACTCCGACGACGGCCAACCCCCACCCCAAGACCCCGCAGCCCACCAGCACGATCCAGGCCCCCTCCCATCTCTGGGCCGCACGCAGGCCGAGGCCCACAAGCAGGACCGCCAGGGCAATCAGGGGATAGCGGGGATCGAGCCACGGGCTCCGGCGGTTGAGCCAGTCGATGATCCCCATCCAGATTTCCTTCTTGCCCGGCTCGAAGACGCAGAAGTTGGAGAAGATCGTGGAGTCGGTGAAGGCAACGACCTGGCCTCGCCCGTACCGCATCGTCCAGAGCTGGACGAAGGCCCCGTAGCGCATATTGCTCCGGTCTTCGGGGCCGGGCATCAAGTTGGTGGCGTGGTAGTCGGCCATCGAGCTCTTGAGTCCGACCGAGCGCACCACCGCGCGGCCCGTGCTGGTGCCCGGATCGATCGAGCAGGAGGTGGCGAATTCCATGCCGCGGACGTGCTGCACGATGGGGTGGGGCACGATGGCCGGCTCCAAGAACTCCTGAAAGACCTTCTCCACGCTGTAGAGACAGTCGTAGCGGAAGGAGAATCCGAACCGGCGGGCGACCGGGTTCAAGTAGGCGCCGTAGCCGTAGACGTTGGTGTGCTCGCCGAGGAGGAAGAGCCCGCCGCCGCGGCGCACGAACCGCACGACCGCGTCGATCTCCTCCTCCGAATACGGGCGCGCGGGACACTTGAGCACGAGCACGTCGCAGTCCTTCAGGGCGTCGTCGGTGATCGGCCCGTTTAGGCCCGAGAACGACGGGTAGCAATGGAACGTGTAGTGCCGGATGCAGTAGTGATTGTAGCCCGAGAGTTCGCCGTACCACTGCGTGTCGTAGACCTTGTCGCTCCGCGTGCGCTCCCAGCGCTCTCCGGTGCGGCCGGCGTCGGGCTGCTCCCAGTGCCGGGCGCCCGGCCACCGGTTCTCTTCGATGAGGATGCGTCCGCGCTTGGGCGTGCCCGGGGGGTCCCAAAACACGCCCGCGGTGAAGCAGACCGCGCCCGCTGTGACCAACAGCCCTGCGGCCCAGCGGAGCGCAGCCCGCCGCTGCGGAGCCCTTGCTGCACCGCGCCGTGTACGGCCGGCAGGAGGACCAGCGGCCGGCGCCGGCGGTGCGGGACTTGGCCGCGGCCCGAGTCGCGACTCGGGCTCGGGATCCCAGCACACCGGAACAAGGCCCAGCGGTGCGGGGCCCGGCTTCGGCGCCAATCTCCAGGCCAGAAGCACCGGGCCGCTCAACAAGAGGAGGTGAAGCGGCGTGCTCCAGAAGAGGCGCATCGGCAGCAAGGGCCCTTCCGCCCATTCCGGTCCCAGGTCGGTCCAGACCAGGTCGTGCAGATAGACCGCCAGGAGCAGTCCCACGCGCACGGGCAACCAAATCAAGAGCGGCACGACGAACCACACCAGGGGCCTGGCCAGTTGCCGAACTCGCGACAGCGGCGTGCCTGGCGACGCGGCGCCCGCCGGCGAGCCCGCGGGCCGGGCCGACCAGCCCCGCCAAACCACCAGGACGATCCCGCCCACCAAGAACGACCAGGTGGCCGGGTCCAGGAGAAGCTCCCAGGTGGCCCCCAGCAGACTTGGCCGGCGGAAATAGGAGAAGAGCGCCGCGTCGGTCTCGTGGACGCCGACGTTCATCCCCAGCGCGCCGGCCACAATGCCGACCAGTTTGGCCAGCGGCGTGGGAAGCTCGTGGGAGCGGGCCGTCCAGGTCTGGTAAGCGGACAGGGCGAGGGCCTGGGCTGCCAGGACGCACCCCGAGAGCACCAAGGCCGCGGCCACGCGGTGGAGCACGGCCGCCAGCCAGCGGGCCGTAGATGACAGG
>CAYGZI010000297.1:0-7366 GCA_964354245.1 uncultured Planctomycetaceae bacterium | reverse complement strand
TATCCTACCGCTTTCGAGGCATCCCCTTGGTGTTTATAGCCAACTCACCCCGTCACCCCTTCATCCCTCGCCCCTCGCCCCTCTTGCATGTAGAATCGACGCGACTTGAGCCCCTTGGACGCGCGACCATGGCAAAGGCAACCTACAAAGCGGCGGGGGTGGACCTCGACCTCTACGAGGACGCCATGTCCCGCTTGCCGCGACTCCTCGCAAGGACCTACACCCCCCGAGTCATCCACCTGGAGCAGGGTTTCGCGGGGCTCTTCCGGCTGGATTTCGACAACCGGCTTTTTGCCCGGAGGTACAAGGAGCCCGTTCTTGTCTCGTGTACCGACGGGGTGGGCACGAAGCTCAAGGTGGCGGCGATGATGGGGGTCCACCACACGGTCGGGATCGACCTGGTGGCGATGAGCGTCAACGACGCCCTCTGCTGCGGGGCCGAGCCGCTCTTCTTTCTCGACTACGTGGCCATGCCCAAGGACGACCCGCCGCTGTTGGAGCAGCTCGTGCGCGGAATCAGCGACGGCTGTCTCCAGGCCGATTGCGCCCTGCTGGGCGGCGAGACCGCGATCCTCCCCGACCTCTATGCCCCGGGCGATTACGACCTGGCCGGGTTTTGCGTGGGCGTGGTGGAGCGCGGGCACGCGATCGACGGCAAGACGATCACCCCGGGCGACGTGGTGCTGGGGCTGGCCTCGACGGGGCTGCACTCCAACGGCTACAGCCTCGCGCGGAAAGTCGTTTTCGAGATCGCCGGGCTGAAGGTGGGCGACCGCGTGGAGGAACTCGGCCGCACCGTGGGCGAGGCCCTGCTGGAGCCCACGCGGATCTACGCCCGGCCGATCCGCTCGGTGCTCGCGTACTACAAGGTCAAGGCCGTGGTCCACGGGATTGCCCACATCACCGGCGGCGGGCTATTGGAAAACTTGGAGCGGATTGTACCCGAGGGGGTCCGCGTGGTGATCCAGCGCGGCAGTTGGCCGGTCCCGCCGGTCTTCGGCTGGGTGCAGCGTCTTGGCGAGATCGATCAGGCCGAGATGGACCGGGTGTTCAACCTCGGCGTGGGGATGGTGCTGGTGGTGAGCCCGTTTTACGCCGAGAGCATCCGGCACCAGTTGGCCGACCACGGCGTGGAGAGTTGGCCGATCGGGCGGGTGGAAGAGGGGCAGCGGGGCGTGATGTGGGGCTCGTAGGTTGACACCCGAGCCATATCGACGTATGGTAGCTTATATGGCTTCCCTTGGGGCGGAAGGCGATGGGCGTGGCGAAAGTCACTTATGAACAAGAAAAACCGGTACACGAATGAGCCTTTGGAGTTGGAGGTGGTGGAGGACTTCCTTCCGCCGCCGGAGGACCTTGTGCTCAGGCAGGATACCATCAAGGTGACTATTGGACTGAGCAAGCCGACGGTCGAGTTCTTCAAGGCCCGGGCACGTCAGAACCGCACCCAATACCAGAAGATGATCCGCCGATTGCTCGACTTGTACGCGGCGAGATACGGGTGAAAACACGCTTGCGGGTGCTTTGTAGGTGCAGCAGGCTGGCGCTGAGGAGACCCAAGCCATGCAGATTGAAGTCGAACGCGAAGACGACGGCCGATGGATTGCCGATGTGCCGGACTTGCCCGGCGTCATGACCTACGGCCCGACTCGCGAAGAGGCGATTTCGCGAGTGAAGGCACTGGCGCTGCGGGCAATGGCGGACCGCCTGGAACACGGCGAGGAAGTCCCGGAACTAGGTGAAGTCTTCGCGGTGATGGCGTGAGCAAGTGGCCGTCAACATCGCCAAGCGCACTGGGCTGACCCCTGACGCCCTCTGATCTGTCCGTCGAAACCACAGCTACTATGTGCGGCGCTTCTGCGACTTGTGAGGGGCATGGCCGAGAGCGTTGTCTGTTCACTTGACACGTTTTTTCGTTGACAACCGGCTCATTCTCGTGTAACTAAGACGCCGAGAGGCCCAGTATCGGCTACTTCGGGGAAAACTCTGCCGGAGTGACCGGCTGGGATCCTACGTCGCTCTTTAGAGGAGGACCAAGACATGCGATTCATCGTCAGGCTGCTTGGTGTATCGGCGTTGCTCTTCGGGTTCGTGGGCGTCGAACAGTCTGGGGGCGCGGTCGTCACGCTTCAGCCCGTTGCGGACCGAAGTGCGGATGATGCGAATCACGATGGCACGTGGGACACGTGGATGCCGCTCAGCGACGCTCTCCTGGCGTACAACGGGCGTCCCTCCGGTTACGACATCCGCACGGCGCTCGAATTCGATCTCAGTTCACTTCCGGCACGTACCATCGTCAACAGCGCCGTTTTGCGCATACGCTACAACGGCGCCAATGGCTGGCCGGCGAATACCCTCCAGTTCAACGGATATGTGGGGGATGGCATTCTGACTTTCGACGATTATCGAAGCGGCCAGCAGATCGGTCCACTATACCCGGCCTTCGGACCCGGCGGGGACCTATTCTACCGCGTACCCGCAACCGAGTTTGTCCAGTTTCTCATCGACGACGGCAGGCCGTTTGCTGGCTTCATGGTCCGCAACATCAGTTGGAATCAGACGGCGTTCTTCTCCAGCCGCGCCACGAACGCTTCCTTGCGCCCGGTCCTGGTTCTGGACTACAGCATCGCGCCGACGATTCCGCTCGGCGGCGATGCGCGCGTCGACGAGGGCTCCGAGTACACGCTGACCCTGGGAGCGGTGGTCGATCCGGGGACGGATCCGATTGTTGCGTATACGATCAACTGGGGCGACGGCACAAGCGAGAGTTTCACGGGCTCGCCCGACGGTGTGAGCAAGACGCACACGTACGCAGACGGGCCCAACGACTACGTGATCACGGTGGACCTGACCGACAAGCATCGCACCTTCGAGGCTGCAGGCAGCAAGGCCGTGACGGTGGACAACGTGGCCCCGACTGTCAACGCGGGGCCGGATGGGGCCGTGTTAAAGGATGGGGCCTTCACCAGTTTCGGGTATTTTACTGATCCTGGGGTGGATACCTGGACGGCGACCGTGGACTACGGCGATGGCTCGGGTGTGCAGACGTTGGCGCTGGAAGGCAAGACCTTCAGCCTCAGCCACACCTATGCGGACTTTGGCACGTACCCCGTGACGGTCAGCGTGGCCGATAAGGACGGGGGCGTGGGATCAGACACCACAACGGTCGCGGTGAACTACGCCTCGGGCGGTTTCCTGCCGCCGCTGAGCCAGAACATCTACTTCGCCCTGGGCAGGACGATCCCCGTCAAGTTTCAGCTCACCGATGCCAGCGGAAGTGTGGTTACCAGCATGAGCGCGGTCCACAGCATCAGTGTCACTGGGCCGGCCGGGACGTTTGCACCTCCTCCGGCGGCCGGGAGCACCGGCTGGAGAAACAACGGGACGCAGTATGTCTACAACTGGCAAACGTCGAAGACCGATGCCCAAGAAACGTATCGTATCGTGGTCACGTTGGCCGACGGCTCGACCATCGCGCAGGACATCCAGCTTGTGTCCAGCGCTGGGGCGGCCAAGTGACGGCCGATTCGGCCACTGCGGCGGCGGGGGGGATTGGATGATCCGGGCGGCGGTGAGCCAGCGATGAGCACTGAAACCCGCGAGGCCCTTTGAACTTGGCGCCCTCCCGGGCCGTCCTATTCTGTAGAAGGCCCGGAAAGGTACGCGATGGGCGGCTCGAAGGATACCATTTACGCGCAACTGCTGGCCCTCCGCTGCCGCCAGGGCGACATGGGGGCCTTCGAGCAGTTGGTACGCCTCTGGGAAGCCCGGCTTCTCTACTACATCCGCCGACTGGTGGAGCAAGAAGCCGACGCCTGGGACGTCCTCCAGAAGACCTGGATCAAGGCCCTGCGGGGAATCCGCTCCTTGAAGGACCCCGAGGCGCTACCCTGCTGGTTGTACACGCTGGCCCGGAGAACGGTCATCGACCACTCGCGGCATGCACCGGACCGGCAGTTGCCCGAGGACTTCGCCGACGAGCCGGCCGATCCTTCTTCGGCCGACGAGCCGGGGCTGGCCTTGGACAACGCGGAGGCGGTCCACCGGGCTCTGGCCGGGCTCTCCCCGCCCCACCGCGAGGTGCTCACGCTGTTCTTCCTCCAGGACTTGACGCTTGAAGAAATCGCCGCCGTGCTCGACGTGCCCGTGGGCACGGTCAAATCGCGCCTGCACTACGCCCGGCGTGCGGCGCGGGCGGCCGTACACGAGGAGGGGCAACCATGAATTCGATTCCCAACGACTTTCGAGAACGGCTGATCCGCTGCGAGTCAATGACCCCGGCGTATCGCCAGAAATATGAAAAGGAGATGCGAGCCATGCTCGAGAAGAAGCTTACCGGAGTCCGGCGATGGGTTTGGGGCTTGTCGGCCGTCATGGGCGTCGCGTTTGCCGTCCTGTTCGGCACGGTGGCAATCGTTCTGCCCGCGGAGTTCCCCTTGTGGGGGCGACTGGGATTTGCCGCGGGGGCCCTGTTTGGGATCGGCTGGGCCGTGCTGGGAATCAGGGTTTTCCGGCGCGGCTCGATCGACCTGAAGTTCGACACGGGGGCTGCGGCCGGCATGGCGTGGGGATTTCCGGTCTTCCTTGTGACCTTGTTCATGGTCTCGGCCCCCGATGGCATCGTCGGTCTGCGCATGGTCGTTTATGGCCTGGTGTTCCTGGTCATGGGGGCGGCGTTCCTGCTCCGGCACGTGATTGAACTGTCCGAGCTCAAAACCCGCGAAAAGCTGCTGGAGATCGAATACCGCCTTGCAGAGATGGCGGAGCGGATCGGCGCACTCCCCACGGAGATGTAGCCGGGCCGCTTGGCCGCCACGATGCGTCGAAAACGTCGGTAACCATTGAACCACGAAGAATAGGAGACAAACGGCATGTTCCATCGCCTAACGATCCTTCCCGTTGCGGTCCTGCTGCTGGGTACCTTCGCATACGCCGCAGAGAAACGGCCGCGGGCGCAGGCGCCTTACGGCAAGCAGCAGGCACTGTTTAACCGTCTCAAAGTCGTCGAAGCCTGGCAGATTACGAAAGGGGATCCGAAGGTCCTGATCGGGGTCATCGACAACGGGTTCGACTTCTACCATCCCGATCTCAGGGGCCAGCTCGTCCCCGGCTACTACTATCCCGGCGGGTATCATATCCAGGACTACGTGAGCATCGCCCATGGCACCATGGTCTCCAGCATCATGGTTGCCAAAGGCGACCGTCCCGGCGCGATGGTGGGGCTCGCCCCGCAGTGCAGGGTGTTGACCGCGTCGCAGGGGACGATCGAGCACGCCCTCCTGAAGCTCAAGCAGAGGGTCCTCGAGAAGAACCCCAAGGCAAGCATGGCCGACGCGCAGAAGGCGATGAAGGAACACGCCAAGGAGCTTGAGGAGTTCGGGAAGGAATGGGTCCGCTTCCAGGCCGGGAATGCCGCGGACGCGATCCGCTACCTGGTTGACCGCGGGGTGAAGGTCATCAACTTTAGCGGCGGGATGACGCGGAGCCTTTGCCCTTTTCCGGACGTATGGCAGAAACTCGAAGACGCCTTTGCCTACGCGGCACGGAAGAACATGATTATTGTGCTGGGCGCCGGGAACAATGCCGCCCAGTGGGAGGACTACCCGGGCCAATCCGATACCGTGATCGTGGTGGGCGCCACGTGGCTGAACGATACCCGCTGGGAAGAAGACTTGGAGCCCGCACCCGGGATGAAAATCAAGCAGGGATCCAACTATGGAAAGCGGCTGACGGTGATGGCCCCCGCGGAGAAGATGCTGGTCTGCGTGCCCCACGAGCAACGCTTCTACACCATCGGCGACGGACCCATGGGGCCGATGGACTTGAAGGACCAGTTCAAGGGGGATCATGAGGTTCAGCCCTGCGGCGCCACGTCGTGCGCAACGCCGGTCGCGACCTCGCTCGTGGCCCTGATCTACAGCATCCGGCCGGAGCTCGACGCGAAATCGGTTGTCGAGATCGTCAAGCAGGGCTGCGACGACATCGGCGAAAAGGGCTATGACATTTACACCGGTTACGGGCGGGTCAACTTCGGGAAGACCCTCCGGCTGGCACAAGCCCGAAAGGCTGTGAAACCGAAACCGTAGCCCGCGTTCTGATCGCCATTGAGGCCAGGGGTGGACAGCCGCGATAATTCGCGGTGGGTAGCGGGAACTCGCTTACGGGCCTGCCGGGCCAGAAGGGGCGTCCGGCGGACGGAGGCGATTGGCTGATCCGCGCGACGGTGGGCCAGCGATAGGGAGGCGGGAGGCTGGAGGCGCTCGATGATGGTGGACGAGAGGAAGTGGTTGGGATTGCAGCGGCTGCGAAGGGAAACGTAGGACGGGTTTCCACCCGTCGCAGTTCGTAGTACGGGCTTTAGCCCGTCCGAGCTCGTCGGACAGGTTGGCAACCTGTCGAAGCCCGTCGGACAGGTTGGCAACCTGTCCCCACGCAGCTCGCGGCGACAAGTCAAGTCGGCGGGTCACTCCGTGACCCGCAGGTCCGGTCACGGAGTGCCCCGGCTACTTTGTGCGCGGCGAAACCCACGTGCGTCGGTTGCCGGCGGCAAGCGGCGGGAAACGATGGGCCTGTCTGATACGGCTCTTCCGGTTACGAGCGCGAATGTCACACTTCTCGAAGCGCTGAGCCTTCCGGCACCCGGCTGGGCACGCGGATTGAGGACGCCACGCCGGGCAGCTCCGCCGAATTGCCCGGGGTCGAAGATCGCTTTTCAACGTGCGCGCCCGCGCGCTGCGCTCACGCGCGGCAAGGGGTAATGGGCCAAAGGCTCACGGGGTGAGAGTCCTGGCGGCGCGAAACCCGTAGTTGACGACCCGGACGTCCGGAGCGCCCACGTCCCGAACCGCCGAACGCTCGCTGCTCGGGTGGGTGGACCAGGAACCACCACGAAGCACGCGAGAACTCCCAATACTCGGGCCCGCCGGGTCCTCCGATGGCGACCTTGGGTAGTATTTCGCCCCGTACCGGTCCGCGCACCACTCCCACACGTTCCCGTGCATGTCGTAGAGCCCCCAGGCGTTCGGCTTCTTCCCGCCGACGGGGTGAGTGGTGTAGTCGTTCCCCCTCCACCATGCGTGATCGTCCAGCTTCGCCGGCTCGTCGCCGAAGCTGAATTGCGTCGTCGTGCCTGCCCGGCACGCATACTCCCACTGGGCCTCGGTGGGTAGGCTGAACTTTGCGTCGCCAGAGCCGGACTTTTCATTCAGTTTGGCTAGGAAAGCCTGGCAGTCATCCCAACTAACCGAATCGACTGGGTTCTTCGGCCCCTTGAACCCGCTCGGGTTGCTGCCCATCACCGCCTGCCACTCTTCCTGCGTGACCTCGTACTTGCCGAGGTAGAAGGGCTTGGTGATGGTCACCTTGT
>CAYGZI010000296.1:0-7372 GCA_964354245.1 uncultured Planctomycetaceae bacterium | reverse complement strand
AGGTCGATCCGCTGCTGGCCGAGGCGTGGGCCGCGGTCAATCGCAGGGACCTCGTCCGTGCCCGGGAGCAACTTGTGCTGGCCCAGAGAATGAGCCGCGAGGACCCGCGGGCCGTTTTCGGCCTGGGGTTGCTCGAGGCGCTTTGCGTTCACGACTGGCCCGTGGCCGAGCGGTACTTCGCCTTGTGCGCGAAGCAGCAGCCCGGCAGCGTGGCGTCGTTGAACAACCTGGCGCTGGTGCGGATGCGGGTCAACAAGGAGAATACGGCGTTACGGCTCTGGGAGATGGCGTTGGCGGCAGGACCCGCCCCCGAGGAGATCGCGCAGAACCTTGGCCGGCTGGAGGAGCTGGTGCGCGTGGGCCGCCTGGCGATGAAGCCCGGTGCGATGAAGACACTGGACGACCTGTTCGCCCGCGCCGGCGGTTCGGCCCAGGCGCGGGGCCGCACTGCGTTTCGCTACATGGGGCTGGAGCTTCCCGGCGGCGGGTTGTTGGGCTGGCCCACGGCGGTCGGCTACGAGGACCACTGGTGCTGGACGTGCGGGGGACGCGGCGAGGTCCGCTGCCCCGTGCCGGACTGCGCCCGCGGCGGGGTCCGGGCGATGCAGAGCAAGGTCGTGGGCCGCAATCCGGTCTCGGGGCAGCAATTGGTGCAGAAGTACCCGGTCCGAGTGCCGTGCCGCGTGTGCAACGGCCGCGGCGCGGTCTCGTGCAAGTTCTGCAATCAGGGCAAGGAGTAATGACGAATGACGAATGACGAAGGAAGCTCGAATGACGAAGCACGAACCGGGGGGCGGGCGATCTTCCTCAGGGCTTCGTGCTTCGTCATTCTTTCGACATTCGACATTCGTCATTAGGATTTGCCAACCTCTGCTGGGCGTGCTCTTGTGGGGGTTTCCGTGCGAAGGAGCCGGCACTATGAACCAAGGCCGCGTCCAGAAGGATCCATTCGGCGTCACTGCCGGCGGCGAAGCGGTTGATCGCTACACGCTCCGCAATGCCGGCGGAATGACGGTGCGATTGATATCCTACGGAGCGGCGGTGAGCGAGCTTTGGGTCCCCGACCGCCGCGGCGAACCGGCCGACGTCGTGCTCGGCTTCGACAACCTGGCCCAGTACGAAGACGCCAAGCAGAACCCGTACTTCGGCGGCACCGTTGGGCGCGTGGCCTTCCGCATCACGCAGGGCCGCTTCACGCTCGACGGCCGGACGCACCAGCTTTCGCTCAACATCCCGCCGCACCACTTGCACGGCGGCCAGCGCGGCCTGAGCCGCGTGGTCTGGAAGGCCGAGCCGCTCGCCGACGAAAAACAGCCGGCCGTCCGCTTCCGCTACCGGAGCCTTGACGGCGACCAGGGCTATCCCGGCAACTTGGACGCGAGCGTCACGTACACCCTCACCGGCCGCAACGAGCTGAAGATCGACTACGCGGCCGCCACCGACCGGCCCACCCCCGTCAACTTGACCCACCACAGCTACTTCAACCTCGCCGGCGCCGCAAGCGGCAGCGTGCTCGGGCACGTGCTGGAGCTGCGGGCCAGCCGCTACACGCCGCTCGATGAGAAGCTGATTCCCACCGGGAAAATTGTGCCCGCGGCGGGCACGCCGTTCGACTTCACGAAGCCGACTCCCATCGGGGCGCGAGTGCAGAAGGAGTCCCAGGTGGCCGACGGGTACGACCTGAGCTACGTGCTCGATCGTTCGGGGGCGGGACTCGTCCATGCCGCCACGCTCCGCGAGCCTGCCAGCGGCCGCGTGATGGAGGTCTTCACCACCCAGCCGGCGATCGTGCTCTACACGGGCAATTACCTCGACGGCACGGTGAAAGGCAAACAGGGCGCGGTCTACGCCAAGCACGCCGGGGTCTGCCTGGAGACGGCCCACCTGCCCGACTCGGTCAATCAGCCGGCGTTTCCATCCGTTATTCTTCGCCCGGGCCAGACGTACCGGCACACGTGCGTGTACCGGTTCTCCGCAGGCTGAGACCGCTACCGAAATATCTCTGCCAGCGCCGCTCTCGCTTCCGCGAGGATTGTGGGCGACAGCCATAGTGACGACTGCGCGAGACGATAAAGAACCTCCTCCGCCTCCGCACGATCAAGGTTTCCGGCGGCCGCCGCCCAGAGTGGAATTGCCAGGGAACCGTGGGATTCCAGACCGCAAACACTGGCAAACAATCGGGCGGCCGCATCGTCAGTCAGTAGCCAATCCGCCTTCTCTTGGAGGGCCAGTGCGATGGCCTCCGCCTCGCCAGCGTCCAGGAAACCCACATCTTGCCAACCCCTTGCCATGTCGCTGTACGGTTCCGTCAATGGCTCCGTAAGGATCCATTCGGGCCTACTCCCCGGCACAGCGGCGAGCAGGTCTTTCAACTCCCGCTCGACTGCCGCCGGGAGGCAAACACTCCCCGCGGGCTCAAGCAAGTAGATCGCCTGAGCTTCCATCAGATGCAGCACCGGGCCTGTGTTGGTGACAACGCGTCTCAAGGTCGCGAGCCCTTCTGCTGCACCGCCCAGGCGATGTCTTCCCGCTGCTGCTTCTCCACGAGATCGACGCGGGCGCGGCGTAAGAACTCGGTGACAGCCAAACGCACGACCTCGTCCTCACTGCGGAACCATCCGTTTTGGACCAAGGCACTGAGTTCCCCTCGTAGCTTCTCCGGCAGTTCAATTTGCATTGTTTTCATCTCCCACGGCCTCCCACTGCCATTATACCCCGGAACGAGCATGTCGTCTCCGCAATAGGAACCATCTCAGCGGAACCGCCCCAGGAACCGCCGCGCGAGCACCGAGAGCAGATAGACCCCCGCGGCGGAAAGCACGATCGCCGACTGCGGGTCGATCCGCGTGCCGTAGACTGCGATCCGCGGCAGCGTCGTGAGCAGCACGCACAGCAGCGTCGAGACAAGACAAAGCGACGTCATGCGCGTGACGTGGTGCGCGGCGGTCGCCGCCGGCAGGCTCAACAGCGCGATCACCAGGATCAGCCCGACGACTTGCGTCAGGCAGATCACCGTCAGCGCGACCAGGCACAAGAGCACGATGTTGGTCCACAGGACGTTGATCCCCTGCAGCTCGGCCTGCTCCTGGTCGAGGCAGATGGCCAGGAGCCGCTTGTGATAGACCAACACGGTGGCGAGGATGATTGCGTCCAGGACCAGCATCGGCCACACGTCGCCCCAGGAGATCAGGGCGATGTTGCCGAACAAGTAGCTCATCAACTCGGTCTGGTAGCCGGGGGTGAACTTCACCAGCAGAATGCCCAGGGCCATGCCGATCGCCCAGAGGGCCCCGATCAGCGTGTCCATGCGCTCGGCGGCCCGCTGGTGGACGTAACCGATGACCACCGCCCCCGCCAACGCCGCGAGCGTCGCCCCCGCGAAGACGATCGACCGGTGGGCGGGGTGCAATGGCCCGATCGGCTGAGGAAGGATCGCGCACAAAAAAACCGCCGCCCCAATCCCGCCGACTGCCATGTGGGCAATCGCCCCGGAGAGAAACACGATCCGCCGCGTGATCACGTAGGGGCCGACCACCCCGCAGGCCACCCCGGCCAAGACCCCCGCCGCCAGCCCCGAGGCCAAGAGCGGGTTGACGGCCATGGCGCGGAAGAACTCGATCATTCTTCATCCCTCATCCTTGCCCGGCACGCACCCCTTCCCGCAGCCGGGATCGGAGAGCGGGCATTCCTCCTGGTGCCGGATGGCCCGGATGTCGCCGTGGTACATGTGGGCGAGCGATTCCCAGGAGATTCCGCGGGCTGGGTGGCAGGTGAGGCGGCGGTTGAGGCAGGCCACGCGCTTCAGGTGCGTGGACACGAAGGAGACGTCGTGGCTGACGATCACGATCGGCAGGCGCTCGTTCAGGCGGTGGAGCAGGTCCGTCAGCCCGCGCTCCATGTGCGGATCGACGCCGGCGGTGGGCTCGTCCAACAAGAGCAGCTCCGCGTCGGCGGCCAAGGCCCGAGCGACAAGCACTCGCTGCCGCTGCCCGCCGGACAGTGTGCCGATGCGGCGGTGAGCCATCGGGGCCATCTCGGTCTGATCCAAGGCGGCCATGGCGACGTCCACGTGCTCCCGCCCAAAGCGGATCCCCCACGACGAGCGGCCCAGACGCCCGGTCAACACCACGTCGAGCACGTTGGCCGGCACGGAGGGGTCCACGTGGGCGTGCTGCGGCACATAGCCGATGCGGCTGCGCACGGCGACCGGCGCTCGGCCGAAGACGGTCACGCTCCCCCGCTGCGGCGCAAGGAGCCCAAGGATCACTTTTAGCAGCGTCGTCTTTCCGCCGCCGTTGGGGCCGATGACGCCGAGGAACTCCCGCGGCTCGATCACCAGCGAGACATCCTCCAGCACAGGCTGGATCGCCCCCTCCGGCGCATAGCCGAAGGTCACATCGCGAAGCTCGACGACGGGGGGCTCAGTCATGGGTGGATTGAGTGTGTAACGAAGGACGAAAGGGAAAAGAAGAATGCAAAATAAAGAATGTAAAATGAAAAATGCAAAAGTGGCGCGCAGAAATCTGAAGTTCTCATCTTACGTTTTTCATTTTACATTTTGCATTTTGCATTTTACATTTTGCATTCTTCCCCCCCCTTCTTCCCTCTTTTCCCTTTTCCCTTTCTTACACCCTCCCTCACCGATACGCATCCGCTACCTTCCGAGCCGTCTCCAACAAGCCCGCGAGAACGTCCGGAGCCAGGTCGTCGAGCGGCTCGACCCGGGCGCCGATTGCCCGGGCAACCGCCTCGGCAGCACCCGATGCAAACTGCGGCTGCACGAAAATGACTCCCACTTTCTCGCGGCGGGCCTGCACTTGCAGCTCGGTCAACTCCTGGTCGGTGGGCTCTTTGCCTTCGATCTGGATCGCCACTTGGCGCAGGCCATACTCGTCGGCGAAGTAGCCCCAGGCCGGATGGAAGACGAACATGGCCTTGCCGCCCAACGGCTGGAGCTTTTCGCGGATTGAGCGATCGGCCTGGTCGAGGCGTGCATCGAGGAGTCTCAAGTTCTCTTGATACTCCTTGGCGTGGTCCGGATCGAGCGATTGGAGGGTTTCGGCGACCGTGCGGGCCTGTGTCTTCAGCAGCCGGGGAGAAAGCCACACGTGGGGGTCGCTAGCGGTGACCAGCGTTTCCACTTCCTCGGGGGCAAGCCGCGAAAGCCACACGTGCGGGTCGCTAGCCGCGGAGGGAGTAGGGCCGGTTCCGCCGGCCGCAGAAGAGCCCCTCGGGCCGGCCGGCACAGCCGGCCCTACGACCGCCTCGCCGTGCGCATGGTTTTCCATCGGCCGCAGCGGAATCCCGGCAAGCAGGTCAGCGACTCTGATCCTCGGGTTGGCTTGAACGGCCTCCATCCAGGGGCCTCGCTCAAAGGGCATCCCGGTGCGGAAGTAAACGGTCGCCTGCATCAGCCGGGTGACTTCGGCATCGGTGGGTTGATAGAGTTCGGCACTGTCGCCCGGCTTGACCAGGGTGACGACCTCTACGCGGTCGCCGCCGATCTGCTCGACGAGCCAGCGGTAAGGAAGCAGCCCGACGCCGACAACAACCCCCTCCCTGGTTGGGGATGCAGGGCCCCGACCGCACCCTCCGGCTGCGGCCGTCACTGCCAGCAGGAGGATCGTAACGGAAGTCCGGCTTGTCAGTTGCATACGTCGGATGCTCTCGGATGATGGGATGCCCGTGATTCTACCACTCCAGAGGGTGCAGGGGCAGGGGCCCGGGAGAGTCCGTAGGGCCGGCTTTGCCGGCCGAGGAACGGTCAAGGCGTAGGCGTAGGCTGGGGCGCAGCCCCAGCATCCCCGGGTTCTCGCTCCCACGCAGAGCGTGGGAACCAGAAAAGACGGCTGATCCATAGCGCCCATTTCCTTTCCTTACCGCCACCGGTATCATAACGGGCCGAAACCGATCGGAATACGCACAGCCCGTCCAAGGAGACTCCTCATGCCCGCGTATCAACTCCCCACCACGCTCAAACCGCCCAAGGTCAAGAAGCGGCAGGTCCTCCTGGTGGCCAGCGGCGACTTGCGCCTCTCGGCCAATCAGAAGTGCTGGCCGGCCCAGAAGGAGATGGAGGACGCCCTCACGCAAGCCGTGGCCGATTGCGGCTACGATCTGGTGCGGGCCCATCCGTACAAAGAAGACCAACAGCACGGATTCATCGCGTCGCAGAAGGAAGGGATGTGCGTGTTTGCCGGGATCGATCCGGAGGCCAGGTTAGTCGTGGCCGAAGCGGTCTGGCAGTATTCCCACCACGTGCTGGCGGGGGTGTTGAGCCACAAGGGCCCGATCCTCACCGTGGCCAACTGGGCGGGCACCTGGCCGGGGCTGGTCGGGATGCTCAACCTGAACGGCTCGCTGACCAAGGCCGGCAAGGACTATTCCACGCTCTGGAGCGAGGACTTCTCGGGCGAGGAGTTCCGCGACAACCTCAAGCGATGGCTCGAAAAAGGCAAGGTCCGCCACGACACGAAACACGCCACTCCGCTCAAGAAGATCAAAGTCCCCGCCGCCGAGCGACGCTTGGGCGAGGCTTTGGCCGGCCAGCTCCGCCGCGAGAAGGCCATCATGGGCATCTTCGACGAGGGGTGCATGGGCATGTACAACGCCATCATCCAGGACGAGTTAATGAATCCGCTGGGCCTCTACAAGGAGCGGCTCAGCCAATCGGCCCTCTACTATGAGACCACGCAAACGAGCGAGGCCGAGGCCCAAGCGGTTAAGCAGTGGATGGTCGACCGGGGCATGACCTTCGTCACCGGCCCGAACCCGCAGACCGATCTGACCGACGAGCAGATCCTCACCCAGTGCAAGATGTACATTGCCGCCCTGCGGATCGCCGACGATTTCGGCTGCCACACCATCGGCATTCAATACCAGCAGGGGCTCAAGGACCTGCTGCCGGCCAGCGACCTGGTCGAAGGCACGCTCAACAACAGCGACCGCCCGCCGGTCCGAAGCCGCGACGGCAGCCGAGTGCTCTACGAAGGCCAGCCGCTGGTACACTTCAACGAGGTGGACGAATGCGCGGGCCTGGACGGACTGATGACCTACCGCGTACACCGGGCCATGGGCCAGCCGGTCGAGAACACCCTGCACGACGTGCGCTGGGGCGACTGGGACCGCTCGGGCACGGTGAAGGAGTACGTGTGGGTGCTGTTGATCAGCGGCTCGGCGCCGCCCGCCCACTTCGTCGGCGGTTGGCGCGGGGCGTCCAGCGAGCGCCAGCCGGGGATGTATTTCCGGCTGGGCGGCGGCACGCTCAAGGGCATCTCCAAGCCGGGCGAGATCGTCTGGTCGCGGATTTTCGTGGACGACGGGCGACTGAGGATGGACCTCGGCCGGGCCGGCGTGGTCGAGCTGCCCAAGG